>MZGM01000120.1 GCA_002085035.1 Candidatus Zhuqueibacterota bacterium 4484_219 | reverse complement strand
TTGATGATGCACCATTAGTTCATTGCAACATATTCCCTTAATACCTCTCATAAATCTCGACGGGATTGACCAAAGAATAATCTCCAAAACCCTGAAAATCGGCAAAGATAAAACGTCGCTGGATATCGTAGTAATACCATATCTCATAGGCATAGACTTGGCGAGCGCTGTAGGGATTGGAGAAAATATTGTATGGCTGTCGTTCTACATCATCTGGGGCGCCAAAAATGATGTAAATCATCCCCATATCGGTTTTCCATCCCGCACGAAATCGAGAAAACTCTCTATTGGCCACTTCTACTCGTCGATAGTATTCTTCCATCAACTCATTAACCGGTGTACCAGGGGTAGGATCCATGTGTTTCCAGAACTCTTGAAAATATTTACCTTTTTGTCCCTTGGGGGCCTTGCGTATTTTTTCTATGTCTTTTTTATTGGCAATGTACCGCAATTGATCGATTGCCTGGTCAATATTGGTAATAAATACAGGTACATGCAAACCCCGAAGTTGAAAGACTCGTGATTTTTTCTTCTTTTGGTTAGCATCAGCGACAGAAACCTCTAACCGATATTGTGCAGTACTAAGTTTTTGAGTAGGTATGGGAAGGAACACTTTAGTACGAAACCCTGTTCTTGCAACAGTAATTTTTTTGTCTTTATTCACTTTCCTGTTGCGAAAATCCCGAATGTTGTAAGAAATTTTGTAGCTATTAGCTGGGCGGGAGTTGTAAATTTCAAAATATGCAAACAACTGTTTCATTATCTTTCCAGAACTTTTAATATTCAGAGGAGATGTTTGTTGGGAGCTACTCAACTGAAATTGCTCGTCTTCAACAAATAAAATATCACTAATATTAATCCCCGAGGTCGAAAAATCTTGCAACGTCACTTTTTTGCTACGAGTCACAGTTTTTTTCGAATCCACATCTGTAAGCTTGCAAATTACTTCGTACTTGCCTGGTGGTAAGTCCAGTTGCGTCATGAAATGATTCATCAATTCATTTGAATTTGTCTGCTCATAAGTCTTAACGATGCTACGCTGTCGGCAGCTCTTGCTCTTCACCTGATTCCCATTTCGATCTAGAACTATCAGATCTACATCATATTTTGCCTCAAAGTGATCTTCTACTTTTAGGTATTGGAGTTCATCATTGGAAACTTTGACACTAATGTAAAGTCTGCTACGATCAAGTGAATCCGCTGCTGCTCCGGCTACTTCAAAAAAGAACCTGGGCATCCCAACATTTTGAACATGTATCATCTCGAGTTGAGCTTGACTTCCTATGGGGCCTATCACACCAACCAAAGTCAACACCCCACCCAGACAAATTTTTTTGATCATAAAAACCAACCTCCCCCCGGGTATAAGACTTCTACCCCGGAGTTAATAATGAAAGTTAACGCAGTATTCCCCCGCGCAGTAATTTGCAAATGAAAAAATCAAATATTAAAATTCAAAAATTATCGTTCTTCTGCTGGGATATACAAGCACGAACACGAATTGCAATTTGAGATTAATATTTTTCCCTCCAGAATCTATGATCCATTAACCAGATTAGCGACTTACTGGTTTACCAATATTTATGATTCTCAAGGAGGAAATATTTTTGGATTTTACTATGTCATTTTGATGTTTACTTTTTGATTTTTGCATTGGAAAGATAACTGTTCTTACAAAAAAATTTAATCGATAATGCCGTAAAGCTCATATTGAGTAGCCGATTGAATGAGTACCGAATAAAATTCTCCCTCGTTCACTTCACCCTTGACGTAGACGCAATTGTCTATCTCCGGACTGTCCCACTCGGTACGACCTTGGAAACATCCCTTTTCATCATCAAATCGGTCAATATGTACCAAAAGTTTTTCCCCCACCAGTTTCTGATTTTCTTCCCAGGAAATCTCTTGCTGCAACGCCATCAATGCATCATAACGTTCTTGTTTAACATTTTCAGGAACTTGCGGACGAAAATCAAATGCTGGCGTACCTTCCTCCGGGGAAAATTGAAACACCCCCAATCTTTCAAATCGGCTCGTTTCGACAAAATCATAAAGCTGTTGGAAATCAGAGTCGCTTTCGCCGGGGAATCCTACCATTACCGTAGTGCGAATCGCCAAATCGGGAATGCGCTGACACAGTTTCTCGATAATCGTCTCAATTTCCCGCCGGTTTGTACCTCGAAGCATGCGCTTTAAAATCCGATCTGAAATGTGTTGGATGGGCACGTCCAAATACTTACAAACGTTAGGATGCTCGGCAATAACATCAATCAAACGGTCTGTGATACGATTCGGGTAAGTGTAAAGCAGACGCAGCCAACGTACTCCCTCTATTTGGGATAGAACCTCCACCAGATCGGCTAATTCCACTTCTTGCCCCAGATCCTGTCCGTAGTAAGTAGTGTCCTGTGCTACCAAGATTAATTCCTGAATCCCCATTGTAATTAACCGCCGAGCCTCAGTTACAATTTCATCCATCGGTCGACTTTGATATGGGCCACGAATTAACGGAATTGCACAGAAGCTGCAGCGATTGTCACAGCCCTCGGCAATCTTCAGATATGCATAAACTGGCGCAGTGGTAACCTCACGGGCATGTTCCCAACCGTTGCAGTGAGTAAGGCCCAAGGTTTCTGCTATCGACCTCTGCACATCATTAATCGAACGAGCACCAAAATAGGCATCAACTTCTGGAATCCCCTGCTCAAGTTCCTGACGATAACGCTGTGAAAGACAACCGGTAACAATCAGCCTGCGACAATTTCCTTGCTCTTTTAGACGTACTGCTTGAAAAATTGTCTCGATAGACTCCTTTTTGGCATCTTCGATGAAACCGCAGGTATTAATAACAATCGCATCAGCTTCCTGAGGATTAAAAGTAATCTTTGCCCCCCGCCGTTTTAGCTCTCCCAGAATATTCTCAGAGTCTACCAAATTTTTGGGACAGCCTAAAGAGACAATATGAACTTTCATCAGTCTTACTAACTAAATTATTTGTTACGCAAACATAGCGTCAATAAAAGTTTGAGCATCGAACGGCTGCAAGTCTTCGATCTTTTCTCCGATTCCAACAAATTTGACTGGCATCTGAAGTTGGTGCATTACAGAAAGCACAATGCCCCCCTTTGCGGTACCATCTAACTTGGTGAGCACTATGCCAGTGACACCTACTGTCTGCTGAAACTGCTTTGCCTGCTGAAGAGCATTCTGACCAATAGTAGCATCCAATACTAACAAGACCTCATGCGGAGCAGTAGTTATCTGCTTACTCAGCACCCGACTGATCTTTTTAAGTTCTTCCATTAAATTAACCTTGGTATGAAGTCGGCCCGCGGTATCGATTATCAACACGTCGACCCCACGAGCGTGTGCGGCCCGGATGGCATCAAAAGCAACAGCTGCAGGGTCTGCACCTGGCTGCTGACGGACTAACTCTGCTCCAACACGTTCTGCCCAGATTTCCAACTGCTCTGAAGCCGCCGCTCGAAATGTATCTGCTGCCGCCAATAGCACTCGGTGACCACGCTTCTGATATTGATAGGCCAATTTCCCGATAGTAGTAGTTTTACCGGTGCCATTAACTCCCACCACCATAATCACCCAAGGTTTGCTTGGAACCGCAAAATGATCGCCATCGCTAACCCCACCAACACCATCAGCATTGACCAGTCTTTTAAGCTCCTCACAGATGAAAGCCTTGATAGTATCCTCGTCCAAATTTTTCTCACGGCCGAGCTGATGTTGAAGATTATCAATCAGTTCTAACGTCGTATCCACTCCGATATCGCTGCTGATGAGAATTTCCTCAATCTGTTCTAACAGTTCTACATCAAGACGCTGCCTACCTTTTAGCACTTGCTGAATACGTCCAGCTATATTTTCCCGAGTCTTGGTTAACCCTGCTTTCAGTTTGTCAAACATTGCCATTTGCTACTCATACCTTTTTAATTTCATCTTGATTCCGTGAACAGTCTATTAACAACTACTAAAATGTAATGAAATATTTTCAATATTTCAATCCATTTCTCAAAGCAAAGCCAAAACAATATCTTTTGTGCTGATAAATCAAAACTGATGGCAACGCCCCTGTAAAACCCGCAGAAAGCGTCGAGCATAATCAAAAAAAGAAAATATGAACACAACTATGCTTATGTGGAGCAAAATAGTATTGTAGGGTGAAAGACGAAAGAGGTAAAGAAGAAAGGTGACTGCAAAAACAGAAGTGGTAATTTTTCCCGCTGTACGAGCTTCGGGAACAACTTTTGTCTTTTTCAAAAGAAGAGCACCGAGAAAAAAAAACAGCAAATCACGACCGCCAAGGAGTAATAGCGCCCAGAGTGGAAAATCACGAAATTTGTACAGTAAAAAGCCTACTACGATCAAACTAAGCTTATCGCTAATCGGATCAAGCACACGGCCAAGATCAGTTTTCTGATTCAGGCGACGGGCAAGGTAACCATCAAGCACGTCAGTTAGCGCTGCTAAAATCATCAAAAAAATAGCCACTCTTTCTGCTGTTGATGTGCCTCGAGAGAATAAAACTACAATAGGTGGCAACAGCAAAATACGTAATACCGTCAACCCGTTGGAGATATTAAAAATGCGAGTTCTAAAAGATTTTTGCACCTTGTGATTTGTCCGAATAAAAAGTGACCCTACAAAAAATATTTCACACCTACGATCCCCCCTAGATAATCACAGAGAACGACGTCCTAAAAAAGGAATTTCAAAATCGAAGTCTTTTGACCTAACCGTATGATGTTCACATCCATCGGTTACTTCTACTCGCTCACGTCAGCGGTTCGAAAACAGCAAACGTCTGATCTTTAAAAACCTTTATGGCATCAATAATCAACTTTGGGTTATTAATCAAAGCAGCTTTGAACACATTAACAATGGTGCGTTTAGGCTGAGGTAATTTAAGAACAGCCTCGGCTGTACGGTTGAGATCATCATCGGTTAATTTGTAGACAGCTTGCTTCAATCGATAGAAAACTTTGTGATTATTACCTTCCTCTTTGTACCACTGTCTCTCGTAACGCGAAAGATAGGATTTAGAATAATCACCTTCTTGCACAGCAT
>MZGM01000119.1 GCA_002085035.1 Candidatus Zhuqueibacterota bacterium 4484_219 | reverse complement strand
TTCTGCCCGGAAAAACGTTCCTTGACTTTACCTCCACCCTGGTTTATCCACTAAATAGCTGTTAAATTTGCCATTCAAAAAACACCTGACATATTTGACAACCGACATCTTATGGCCACATCTTGATTTCTACAAATTAGCTCGGAGAGTTTCCCAGGTTTCTTCCAATCGGTTTGAACGCCTTCTGGAGTACCTGGATCGATTTGTCAAGCAGGTTCATTAACTCAATACGTTCTTCAGGGTTCAAAGCACTAATATCCTTCACATGACGATAAGGCAACACCAACAAATGGCCTCCATTGTAAGGAAATTTATTCATCATAATGAACCCTTTTTCTCCCCTAAAAAGAATGAGATTTTCTTTATCTTTTTTCAGCGACTCAGCTGGTTTCACACAAAATGGACATTCTCTGTCGCTTTGTTCATTAGCAATCTTGATGTACTCCATGCGCCAGGGGGCCCACAAATACTCCATTTTACCTTTGCAATCCAATCCTATTTCTCCTCTTCTTTTTTCTTTTGAGCTTCGGCAATAATCTTTTCGGCAATCTCCGATGGGACTTCTTCGTAGTGGGAGAAACTACGTCGATGAATACCACGTCCTTGAGTTAAAGAACGCAGCGCCGTGGAATATTTGTACAACTCTGCCAAAGGAACTTTAGCTCGAATAACTTGAAATGGGCCTTCAGCATCAATCCCCAGAATCTTACCTCGACGACTGGAAAGGTCACCCATGACATCCCCAAGAAACTCCTCTGGCACTCGTACTTCAACATCGTAGATTGGTTCTAACAATACTGGTTTTGCTTGCATAAAAGCTTTTTTAAATGCCATCGAACCAGCAATTTTGAAAGCCAGATCAGAAGAGTCTACTGAATGATAAGAGCCATCATACAATGTGACCTTTACATCTCTCACCGGATAACCTGCCAGGATGCCTTCATCCATAGCTTCCCGAATACCCTTCTCCACTGCCGGAATGTATTTAGACGGTACAACCCCACCGACAATAGCATCCACAAATTCAAAGCCTGCACCCCGAGGCAACGGTTCCAAACGAATCCACACATCCCCATATTGCCCACGACCACCAGATTGACGTTTGTACTTACCTTGAACTTCGGCAGTTCCCTTGATTGTCTCTTGATAGGGAATCTTCGGCTCTACTAAGTTTACATCAACCCCAAATTTGTTCTTTAAACGCTGGATTACAATCGCCAGATGTAACTCGCCTTGCCCAGCAATAATTGTCTGTCGTAGCTCAGGATCGTAATGCATTACAAACGTGGGGTCTTCCTCGTGAAGTGCTTGCAAACCATTAGAGATCTTCTCCTCATCGCCTTTCGATTTCGGCTCCACCGCTACCCGAATTACAGGTTCCGGAAATTCTATGCTTGGCAAAATAACTGGATTGCGCCTATCAGTTAGTGTATCACCGGTGTGGGTATTCTTCATCTTCACCACTGCAGCAATGTCGCCAGCCTTGGCATAGCCAATTTCTCTACGATTTTTCCCATTGATGGCATAAATTTGTCCAATCTTCTCTATCGTCTTCTGATTGACGTTTAACACCTCATCGCCGGTGCGCAATACTCCAGAATAGACTCGGAAAAAGGAGAATTCCCCTACATGGGGTTCAGATTCAGTCTTAAATACCAAAGTAGCAAGGGTCTCATTTTCAGAAGGTTTAAGAGTAACTTCTGCATTCGAATCAGGATTTTTACCTTTTATTTCGCCTTTTGAATCCGGGGAAGGGGCAAACTCTACCAGAAAATCATTTAACTCTTTCACCCCTATGTTTTCATAAGCTGAACCACACAACACAGGAAAAATAGTACCTGCCAAAATTCCTTTGCGAAGCCCAGTCTTAAATTGTTCATCAGTCAGGGTACCATTTTCAAAATAGTCTTCCAAAATAGCATCATCGCTCTCTGCAGCAGCTTCGATAGCTTTTGTTCGCCATTGTTCTGCTTTCGATTTCAAATCTGCTGGAATTTCGCTTTCGCTTGTCTTACCAGTACCACCTTTTTCATACTTTACCAGTTTCATCTTCACTAAATCTACGACAGAATCAAACCCCACACCTTCGTTCACTGGGATTACAAGTGGGATTACATTTGGGCCAAAACGACTTGTTAACATATCCATCACTTTATCGAAATTAGCATGTTCTTTGTCTAAACGATTAATAAAAAAAACGCGTGCTACGTCTTCCTGTTCAGCAAACTTCCACACTTGCTCAGTGCCAACTTCAATACCAGCAATTACATCAATCACCACCACAGCCATTTCTGTCACTCGAAGTGCACCCCTTACTTCACCCAAAAAATCAGAATAACCGGGGGTATCTAAGATATTCACTTTACAGTCTTTCCAGGGGAAATTTAGTATGGATGTAGTAATAGAGATCTTCCGTTCAATTTCATCGGGATGATAATCGGACATGGTAGTACCATCGTCTACTCTTCCCAAACGGTTAGTTTCACCAGCATTGAACAGCATAGCCTCCACAAGAGAGGTCTTTCCTGCTCCCCCATGTGAAATCAAACTCACATTTCGCAGTTTGTCAATGGAATATTCTTTCACTGTAACCTCCATAGATTAAACATAGAAATCGGCGGTACGTTAGCGTCCGCTGAACTGAGTTGTTAGACAATAATTTTGTTTATTTTTTCTTGATTTATTGCAAGTAGTGAAAGTTAAACTGCCGCTAAACGAGTGCAGCGAATTTAGCGATTAACTTCTTTAAGTTTCTTCTGCAGCGGTAAACGCCTTTAATCTTCGTTTTAGAACACGTCCTGCAGGAGATTTGGGAAGTTGTCTCAAAAATACGACATATTTAGGACATTTGTACAAAGCCATATGTTCCTGACAGTAGTTAATAATTTCATCTTTTGACGCCCGTTTTCCATCTTTTAAAACGACGTATGCCTTTACTTCCTCGCCTTGAATCGAATCTGGCACTCCGATAACAGCAACTTCCTTAACCTTAGGATGATATAACAACAGTTCTTCAACTTCACGGGGATAAACGTTAAATCCTCCTTTGATTATCAAATCTTTTTTTCGATCCAAAATGTAAATATAGCCATCCTCGTCAATTTTGCCAATATCTCCAGTGTAGAACCAATCTTGTTTTAAGACTTCTTTAGTAGCCTCGGGACGATTCAAATAACCTTTCATCACATTAGGGCCACTGACAATTATTTCACCCTCTTTGTTAGGTGGGAGTTCTTTACCATTTTCATCCACCACCTTAACGTTCACTCCTTTAAGGGGAACTCCCACGGAACCTGGTTTTCTCCCAAATCCAAATGGATTGAACGATACTACCGGTGATGTCTCGGTCAATCCGTAGCCTTCGTTAATAAGAATACCGAACTTTTCTTCAAAAGCTTGCATTAGACTTGTTTCTAATTTAGCACCGCCGCAAAGGCAGTATTTTATTGAGGAAAAATCCACCTTATCAGCGCTGGCATCAAGTAGCATACGAAGCATTGTTGGCACAGAAGCAAATATCGTCACACCTTCATCTTTAATTACTTTGAAGACAGCATCTGGCTCAAAATTAGACAGCAATACGATGCGCGCCCCAGAAATTAATCCGGCATTCATTACTACTGTTTGACCAAAAGAATGATAAAAAGGCAGCACACCTAAAATAACATCACTAGGACCCGGTTTAGCAATCTCGGCACAAGCTAATGCATTAAAACTAAGATTTCGATGGGTTAACTCAGCTCCTTTGGAATAACCGGTGGTCCCTGCTGTGTACAAGATTACTGCAGTGTCTTCAGGTAATACTGGAACTGCTTCGTCCAATGCAGAAGAGCTGGCAATCAATTCAGTCAAATTGATTACATCGTCTACTAATTTTTCTCCCAGAGTGATAATATGGTTACAGGAATCTAACCCCGCCACTGCTTTAATCACCTCTGGCAAAAAGCTTTCCCACAAGATAATGGCTTTGCTCTCTGAGTCACCCAACAGATAATGAATTTCTTTTGCCTTCGACATGATATTGATCGGCACGCAAATAGCTCCGATCTTCAAAATAGCGTAATAAGAAATGGGAAATTGAGGGATGTTGGGCAACATCACTGCTACTCGATCACCTTTGCGAATTCCTAACTGATGTAAACCTTGCGCTAACCGACATATTGTTTCATAGAGATGCTGATAACTCACAGAATCGGAACCAAAACTCAGGGCAATATTAGAAGCATATTGCCGTGCAGAGTTTAATATTAGGTAATTTAAATTGTTTTCTTGAACTGAGTTCACTCTCACACCAGGTTAAAAATATTTTTTGATTTCTTCTTGCGACAGAAACTAACTACACAAATTTAATGAAATATTTTTAATATTTCAATCTATTTCTCTAAGTAGAGGATGATTTTTGATTTGTTTAGCAAACAAACCAAAATTGATTGTTCAGAATAGCACTACAGAGGTCCCTCTTCGCGCCGAATTTCTGCCCCCAGGGTTTTTAATTTTTCCTCAATTTTCTCATAGCCGCGATCAATATGATAGACACGCAACACATCAGTACGACCTTCTGCCACCAGCCCAGCTAAAATTAGAGAAGCGCTAGCTCGTAAATCAGTAGACATTACGGTAGCACCCAATAACTTAGGTACTCCCTTAACTGCCGCCACATTGCCGTCCATTTTAATATCAGCACCCAGACGCTGCAACTCCGCTACATGAGTAAAACGATCCGGGTAAATAGTATCAGTAATAACACTTACTCCATTTGCTACACACATCAATGCCATCCATTGAGCCTGTACATCAGTAGGAAACCCGGGATAGACAGCAGTAGTGACGTTTACAGATTTAAGCTTACCCATAGAACGCAGGTGAATCTTCTTTGGTTCGATTTTGATTTCCAGGCCAGCATCTTGTAATTTTGCCAGCACTGCAGTCACATGATCAGGGTTGACATTCTCGACAGTCACTTTGCCTCCGGTAATAGCACCAGCAATCAGGAAAGTAGCTGTTTCAATCCGGTCAGGAATTATGGTAGCTTCTGCCGGGTGGAGTTCTTCAACCCCATCGATCTCAATGCGCTCCGTGCCTACTCCTTTGATATGGGCACCCATTTTTAGTAGAACATTTGCCAGATTAACAATATCAGGCTCTTTAGCAGCGTTTTCGATGATTGTTTTCCCTTCAGCCAGGGTAGCAGCCATCATCAGATTACCAGTAGCGCCAACACTGGGAATATCAAAATTAATAAAAGCACCTTTCAGGCGCTT
>MZGM01000118.1 GCA_002085035.1 Candidatus Zhuqueibacterota bacterium 4484_219 | reverse complement strand
TGCCCCTACCACCACGCCAAAATATGAATCATTCGGTAAACCGGTTTCGGGATCAATACCCACCGTCATTCGCGGATTTAAATCCACCGTTACCAAACAAATCAACGAATTGCGCAACACACCTGGCGCACCATTATGGCAACGTAATTACTATGAACACATTGTTCGAAACGAAAAATCATTAAATCGTATTCGACAATACATCATCAACAACCCTGCGAATTGGGAAAATGATATTGAAAATGTTGAAATAAAAACAAGAATAGATCGGCGAAAATATTTTGATTTAATCATTGGTAAAATAAATGAAGAAATGCCTTGATGCTGAACCGTGTTCCATCCGGAAACCCTTGCTAAATAAAGCTGTGCATGTGGTAGGGGCATGGTGCACCATGCCCCTACCACCGCCATGCGTTGTATCTTCACGATGCATCATGCCCCTACAAATCTTTATGTTTTTGCTGCTTGGGCTTTGGATAAGTGGAGGAAATTTAAAAGCCCAAAGCCAAATTTTCCAGCAGCCACTGAGCCAGCGGATTGCAAATTACCAAATCAAGGTTAGATTGATACCTGAGCAGAAAGCACTGCAAGGAGAGGAAATTCTCACCTGGCATAATACCTCCCCGGATTCTATCCACGAGCTCTATTTTCATCTCTACATGAATGCCTTTCGCAATTTGAAATCAACCTTCATGAAAGAATCAGGTGGCCGATTACGGCATTCTCGGTTTGAACATGGAAAATGGGGGTATATTGAGATCAAGAATTTGCAATTGATAGATGGAACAGACCTGACATCTGCTATTCAATATGTGAGTCCGGATGACAACAATAGCGATGACATGACCGTGATGAAAGTTCCCCTGTCAATTCCCTTGCCTCCAGGGGGGAAAGTACGATTGCGGATTGAATTTCATGTACAACTTCCCCGAGTTTTTGTACGTGCAGGTTATTGTGGGGATTTTTTTATGGTAGGGCAGTGGTTCCCGAAAATTGGAGTCTATCAAAATGGCAGCTGGAATTGCCACCAGTACCACGCTACCAGTGAGTTCTTTGCTGATTTTGGAGTCTATGATGTCACCATCGAGGTGCCAAAATCGTTTGTCGTAGCTGCCTCCGGTGTTTTGGTTGCGGTTGATTCTACCGACACCACTCGTATCCTCCACTATCGTTCTGAAGATGTGCATGATTTCGCCTGGGCAGCGGATCCGCTGTTCAAAATTGCAAAAGAATTTTACAAGAATATCGAAATCAATCTTTACTTTCGTCCGTGGCGCAAAAAATTAGTATCTCGCTATTTATCGGCTGTCAAGAATGCACTAAACTATTTTGAAAACTGGATAGGTCCGTATCCTTACCCGACATTAACCCTTGTCGATCCTCCGCTGGCTGCATCTGGAGCTGGCGGGATGGAATATCCAACTTTGATCACTGTAGGCTCCCCGTGGTGGATGCCCAAAGGGTTTCGTCTCCCAGAGATGGTAGCTATCCATGAATTTGGTCATCAATACTGGTACGGTATGGTAGCATCGAACGAATTTGAAGAAGCATGGTTGGACGAAGGGATAAATACCTATTCCGAAATTCGTATTTTGGGAACTTTCTATGGAACCAGAACTTCTGTGCTTGATCTCTGGGGCATACAGATTGGTGACGATGAATTGCAATGGACCTCCTACATGTTTATGCCCCAATTTGATCCCATTTTACGACCAACCTGGGAATATCTCAATCACCGGAGCTACGGAGTAAATGCTTATCACAAACCTGCAATGATGCTTTTAACATTGGAAAATTATCTTGGTACCGAGACTATGGATCAGATCATGAGAACTTACTTTCAGCGTTGGAAATTTAAGCATCCGACCTCTAAAGATTTTATTCAAGTAGTCAATGAAGTTTCTGGGCAAAAAATGGACTGGTTCTTTGAACAGTTTCTTTATGAGACAGGGTACCTGGATTACGCAGTCCATTCTATTTCTAGTAAACGCCAGAGAACTATCGCAAAGATAGCAACTTCTCAGGATTCCCTTCAGGCACCAATTAAAGACAGTACTAAGGCGGTTTATCATTCTGAAGTTATTCTCAAACGGAATGGCGAATTTATTTTGCCAGTAACTTTTGAGGTACATTTTACCAATGGTAACGTAATCGTAGAAAGTTGGAGTGGACGAGAACGATGGGTAAAGTTTGAATACGATGAACCAGCCAAAATCGATTACGTAACTATTGATCCCCAGAAGAAACTGTGGTTAGATATTGACTTTGTGAATAATACGCTTATTGCGAAAAAGTCTATCAAAGGGGTTAACTTCATCAGTTTAAAATGGCTGTTCTGGATACAAAATTTGCTCCAATTTTTTGCGTTTTTTAGTTAGAGTTGACAAGTAACTGAAAGTGTTTCATTAACCCATCACGGCTGTGGAGCAATTTTCATGATCGCATTCAAGGCATTTGTTGCTGGCAGCTTAATGGTTTGGCAACGTCGTAAGTTGTGGTTAGGTCTTTACGTCTGTAATTTGATTTTTGCTCTGGTACTAATAATTCCGGCGCGCTCTTTGTTAGCCAGATTCTTTGCTGACCGTTTGGCAGGCGGCACGTTGGCTGAACAATTTGATTTCGCTATCTGGGCGGTGTTTCTCAAACAGAATTTTCCTTCCGTCTCATTGCTTTTCAATTTGATGTTTGTACTTGGAGTGATCTACTGGTTGTTCAACGCCTTTCTGAATGGGGGGATTTTGATGCAATTTGTTAATCCGGAACAAAAATTTAACCTGGGAAGTTTCTTAACTACCTGTTGTTACTTTTTTGTTCGTTTTTTTCGACTTTTGTTGATTGGTTTGGGGGTGATTGTTCTGGTATTCTTGCTCAGTAGCGTCATATTTGCTTTAGTAGGTCTTTTAGCCGGAAATATTGAAAATGAAATTGTGAAATCAATATTGCGGTTACTGGCAGCGGGCAGTGTGCTTTTGCTTCTTTTATTTTTCAATATGATTCTCGATTATGCTAAAATTATTACGGTAGTGTGGGATGAACTAAAAGTACTGAAGGCTGTTCGGCTTGCCATGGGATTTGTACGGAGCAATTTTGGTAAAACCCTAATCCTTTATTTTGGAATTTCGTTCTTAGCGCTAATTTTGTTGGTACTGTATTTTTCCATTCATGGCTGGCTTAAGGGTGCGTCAGCCATGGTAATTTTAGCAACGTTTTTGCTGCAGCAGATTTACATTATTAGTAAATTGGGAATTCGATTGGATTTCTTTGCCAGTCAAATGTACCTGTACCGTCAGACCAGCGGGATTGTCACATTTGAACCAATAGAGATCATTAATGAAGCTTAGTAATATCCCATTTGCGAAAATATCAGCTACTGGAAACGATTTTATTCTATTCGACAACCGGACGCAGATTTTTTCTGGTAGAGAAAGTGAATACTTTCGAACCATTTGCCAGCGTCGTACAGGGGTTGGTGCCGACGGTGTCATTCTATTGGAAAATAGTAAGCGAGCTGATTTTCGGATGCGCTATTTTAATGCTGATGGCAACGAAGCAGAGATGTGTGGCAATGGGGCACGGAGCGTGGCTTTTTGGGCTCACTATTTAGGAGTCGTGGATGAGAAGATGTGTTTCGAATCACAAAGTGCTCTGCATCGGGCAGAAATCAAAGAGAACGGGGTTCGGGTGCAAATGCCAACGCCAGAAGCCTGGAATCTGAATATCCGAATAGGTGAAGAATATGGCTGGGGAATCGGGGGATTTGTACGAGTAGGGGTACCACATTACGTGTTATTTGTTGATGATCTGGAGCAAGTAGATGTACCTACTATCGGGCATAGCATTCGGCATGATTCAGCATTTGTTCATGGGACGAATGTGGATTTTGTGCAGTTGTTATCGCCACAAAAATTACGGTTGCGTACTTACGAACGTGGAGTAGAGACCGAAACCCTTTCCTGCGGTACCGGTGCCATAGCTTCTGCAGTGATCGCTTATCGCAAGAAAAATATTAGACCACCTGTCGAGGTTCAAGCTCCAGGTGGGATTTTGTGGGTTGATTTTGATAGGGATTTCAAAGAAGTCTTTTTAGAAGGATCGGTAACTTTGGTATTTGAGGGAAAGTTGTTTATTGTGCCGGAACGAGATTAACAAACTGAAAAGATTTTGTCAGGCCACAGTTTTGCCGATTGAAGACCCAATCCAATGTCGGAATTGCAAATACAGAACTAATGAGATCTGATTTAAATTTGTCATCTATTCGACGGATTCTGGTTACTCGATTTCGTTTCATGGGGGACGTGATTTTGACTACACCAGTAATTAGCTCTTTGAAAGAGGCATTGCCACAAGCAGAAATTAGCTATTTAGTGGAACCGCCATATGATGCTTTATTACAACACAATCCCGATATTCACGGTATCATTCCTTTCCAACGTCATCGCTACGACCATTGCAATTGGGTTACCAGTTTGCGTTTACAATGGCAATTAGTGCAGCGCCTGAGGGAAAAGCGATTTGACTTGGCGATTGATTTGTTTGGTATTCCCCGCAGTGCCTGGTTTGTTTTTTTCACTGGCGCACCTATTCGGATAGGTGGGAAATTTCGTTATCGGCATCACCTTTACACTCACACTTTTGATACCGAAACAGGCTGGCAAACCGCCATTGAGTTCCACTATCTGGCTTTAAAAACGTTGGGGTTAGGACAAATTAACCAGATTGTACGGTCGCAGCCAAAGGTTTATTTGACCTCCAAAGAAATCGATTGGGCAGAGAACTTTTTAAAGACACACAAGCTAAATAAAAAGAAATTTCTAATTGGTTTGCATCCTGGTGGTACCTGGCCAGCTAAATTATGGCCTGAACATTATTATGCCGAATTGGCAAAACGTCTCCATCGCGAATTTGATACACAAGTTATTTTTACCCATGGTCCTAAGGAGAAGGAAATTGTTAGAAGGCTGAAAGAGAAAGTCGAGGAAGCTGCCTTTTTCGTACCGCTACTATCTTTACGACAATTAGCAGCATTGTTACAACAATGCGATCTTTATATTTCTAACGATTGTGGCCCCATGCACCTTGCAGTAGCAGTAGGCACTCCCACGTTTGGTA
>MZGM01000117.1 GCA_002085035.1 Candidatus Zhuqueibacterota bacterium 4484_219 | reverse complement strand
TTTCTAACCCAGTAGCGGCATATATAGCTTCCCTGATTCTCGGATACGGGTTATAGCCCATTGACATAGCGCCATCAAATCCTACATAAGTACAAACTATTGCAGAGTTCGAGAATGAAGCTAAATCTTGATATATTTTTGTATAACGCGCTTTGTTTTTCCATTCAAACCTGCTTATCGGTCCATACACACCAAGCTCTGGAGTGACGTATTTACCCAACCCTTCCATGCTGTCATCATGCAATGCTTCCATATGCTGACCGCCTCGTGGTGTCGTTGCATAACTGATGGCAACTCCTTTCTTGCCGCGAGGGTCGTGCATTGGAAGCTCTTGGCCCTTGATATGCATTGCGAAGTCAGCTCCAATTTCTGCTGCGACTTTGTCAATCCCATCAGCGAGTATATTCCCTAACCCTTTACGGTGGGCAATATCTTCAATCAATTTTACAATTGCTTCAGGATCTCCCCACTTAATGGAGTCTTTAATCAATCCTTTCTCACTCGCTTCCATAGCAAAAGCGATGGACACACCAGCGCTAATCGTATCAAGCCCATATTGATTGCAGAGTTGGTTGGCAAGGCTGATCGCCCTTACATCAGCATTCAGACAATTGGAACCGAACGCTGCCAGCGTCTCGTATTCCGGCCCACCATACCGTTCTTCTATATCTCTTCCCTCGAAGGATCCTTTGACGACTCGTTTGCAGCGGATTGGACATCCAGTGCAGTTGTCCCGGCCAACGAGAATCTCCTTGAACGCAGTACTTACACCGTCGATCTTATCAGCATCATCGAACACACCTTCCTGGAAGTTCTTAGTTGGGAGAATTCCTTCTTCATTCAAAGCACTTACAGCTGCCGCTGACCCCCACTTCCCAAATTCTCGAATGTTAGCGTTTTCCATCAGTTCCGCTACCAAGCTCTTCCGTACCTCATTTAACATCTTTTCATCATGTAGGGGTTTCTGTAAGCCTCCTCTCACTACAATTGCCTTCAAGTTTTTAGACCCCATTATTGCTCCGAATCCTGGCCGGCCTATTGCTCTACTCATGTCATTTATTATGCATGAGAATTTGACAAGGTTTTCCCCTGCTGGCCCAATGGACGAAACCCGTCCACCCGGATATTGTTTTTTAAGAGCCTCTTCTGTCTCGCCAGTATTAAGCCCCCAAAGAGAGCCAGCGTCGTGAATTTCTAGCTCGCCGTTTATAAGAGAAAGGAAAACCGGCTTAGGAGCTTTCCCACGTATAATGATCCCATCGTATCCGGATGTTCCTAGCTCATGTCCGAAAAACCCCCCCGCATACGAATCGTTCAGAGCCCCAGTCTTCGGCGATTTTGCAATGACTGCATGTCGCCCTGCTCCCGCAATCCCAGTGCCTTGAAGCGGGCCGGTATTAAAGATTAGAAGATTATCAGCTCCAAGTGGTTCTTCATCCCCTTTAAGCTCTTCCAGCAAGATGCGAAGGCCTACCCCTCTACCCCCAAGATACTTATAGTACCATTCTTCTGGAATATCGTAGGTCTCAATATTTCCTTTATTGAGATCGATATAAGCATACCGGCCGAATACACCTTTCATCTATTCCTCCTTTCTCAATCAAGAATAAATGCACTTTATTCTAAACAAAAGATCACATGTAGTTACATTAGGTATGGCCGTATACGCTGCACAAGTGCATCGAGCAAAACAGCTATAATAATAAATCCTCCTCTAATGACATTCATATAAAAAGGAGGCATACCAAGAAGTGAAACTGCGGTAGCAATTGTGCTCAGCAATATTGCCCCTGCGAGAACCCCCGCTAAGTTTCCAACACCTCCCTGAAGGCTCACTCCGCCGATTACAACCGCCGCCATTGCTTCAAACAGCATTCCCATCCCAATATTTGGAGCGGCTCCGTTTGTTCTTGCAGCTAAGAGCCAGCCTGTTAACCCAGCTAGCATCCCGCTTAACATGAAAACACCAAATAATACTCTGCCAATCCGGATACCTGCGTTATAAGAAGCCTCTCTACTATCCCCGACTAAATATATATGTTGTCCAAAACGAGTTTGCGTTACGAATATATAAAAAGCGATGTAAATAAACAACAGCAGTACTACCATCAAAGGTATCGAGAAGAGTTTAGTGCGAGCTACCATAACAACTTCGGGACGAAGCCTGGTAACACCGTGCCCATTTGTAACAACAAGAGCAAGCGCACGAAACATGAGGTAACCAGCAAGTGTTACAATAAATGAACTGATTTTATAATTCACTACTAAAATAGCATTGAATGCGCCTATTATTGCCCCCATTGCAAGTACGACGAGAAGAGCGAGGTATCCGTTTAAGAGAATACCGGAAGCATCGAGCCCCGTGCCGGTTAACCAGGCGGTCATGATAGCGGCCAATCCAGCAACTGACTCCACAGAGAGATCCATCTCTTTGCTAATAATGCATATCGCTTCTCCAATTGCTAGTACACCAACAAAAACTGCGTGATAAAGTATGTTTCTAAAAATACCCCACTGAGCGAAGCCTCTGATGCTGCACGAAAGCACTACTAGCACAAAAAACAAGATAAACCACACCATGTGGTCCAAAATCCATCGGAGTACTGCTTTTCTGTTGCCCTTTATCGAAAGTTTACCTTCCCTTAGAACGGCCACAGACTTCCCGGAATTTTCTGTCACAAGCTCCTCCTAACCACAATCTTCGCAAATCTGGTAAAAGCCAGCGCGGGTTACACTGCTAATTGACCAGTGCAACCCGCACCGATATCTCTAGACTTCTACTTTCCTACCTGGTTACCCCACCACCTGGGATCATCAACGTTATCGATGGTGATCACGTCACCAGGGATCTGCAATTCTGGACCATAGTCTTGATATACTAATGTGGCCTCCAGGCCTCCAACGTCGTATGTACCGGGCTTTGGACACTGATGTTGCACAATCTTATCTAAGAACATAGCTACTCCACGTGCTTGTGCGATTACAGGTTGTTGTACAGTGGCCTGACACCAGCCCTCGCGTATAAGATCTAGCCCCATGGGCATTCCCGCAGTCGAGACGAGGAGAATTTCGCCCTTCTCGTATCCCTTTAACTCTAGCACGGAAGCAATTGCTGCTGCAAGGTGATCCGCGTGAGCAAAGATCAGGTCTGTATCGGGATGAACAGTTAGCCAATCATCGGCAAGATTAGCTCCAGTTGTAGCTTCCCACCCATAAGCAATCTTAGTGTTAATCTTGACCTCAGGATAATTCGCCATAACTTCCTGGAATCCTTCCTCGATAAGTACCGTATACATGTCGCCAGGATCGCCCATGATATCGAGGATGTTACCGCGCACCTCACCGTACTTCTCTTTGAGAAGGCTCGCGATCTTGTGGCCCGCCGCTATGCCCATTTTCTTACAGCCAGCTACTGAGGTGAAGTCAACGTATGTACCGCTTATTACCCTGTCATAGACAATTACTGGTATTCCTGCTGCACGTGCCTCCTCAACGCTCGAAACAATAGCATCTGCGTTAGCAGCAGCTAGAATAATCGCAGCAGGATGCTGGGTGATGGCGTCTTCCATCTGATTGATTTGAAGTGAGACGTCTTCACTACCAGCTACCATGACTACGCACTTGTAGCCAACTTCTTCGACTAACTTCTGAATCCACGCCGCCGCTGTGGTTTGCATTTCATCAAATTGGTTCGGCGCCAAATAATAGACAGTCCCTTTGTCACCAGCGTATCCCAACAGGCCAGCCAGCCCAATAACCAGCGCGAGCATCACTAATAGTTTGCCTTTCATCTCTTCCTCCTTTTTACTTAATTACATACTCTTTAACTCAAGAGAGAGCTGTTGCTTTTACCTCACCGCTCTGGACCCGCACTACTTTACGTTATCTACCACCCCCTTTAGCTAATATGATGGAGATTGCTAATTTGTATCGCGGACGTGAATAGCTCCTGTAATCATTGCTACTACGTCATCAACTTTGACATCCGCGATCTTGCCTTCGCCAACCATCTCTCCATGGCGTAACACGACAAACCTAGTTGCAATCTCGAAAGCATATTCAACATTATGTGTAATTAATATAATAGGTAGTCTCATTTGCTGGCCCATGTGCTGAATCAGCTTCAAAGACTTTCTAGCCTCTCCTACTCCAAGGGCGGCAAACGGCTCGTCGAGTAAGGCAATCTTTCCGCCCCAATGGAAAAACCGGCCCAGAATAAGTGCTTGGCGTTCTCCCCCAGAAAGCAGCCCTACCTTTTCTTTCACCGATGGTATATGAACCCCAATATCTGCCATAGCTTTTTCCGTCTCTTGTCGCATAGCACGTTTTTTTAAAAACTTAATTCCTGGGAGGCCGTTACATAATTCACGGCCGATGAAAAAGTTAGCCGTTACACTAGCATTTAGACATACCGGACTCTGCTGGTAGACGGTCTCAATTCCCGCATGGCGTGCTTCAGCAGGGCTACCAAACGATACTGGTTGATTGTTGAGATAGATTTTCCCTTTATCTGCACGGTAATTACCTGAGATGATTTTTATTAGCGTAGATTTTCCAGCTCCATTGTCTCCCAATAGAGCAAGAACATCTCCTTTGTAGACTTCGAAACTCACATCTTTTAATGCTTGAACCTTACCAAAACTTTTCCAGATATGTTCAATCCTTAGAACCGGTGGTTCCAAAACGGTTACATCCTTTCTTTCAACCATTTAATCCCTCTCTTTATTTGCATATCCTAGCGCTCGTGATATCTCAGCCGCAATCTTTATGAGGGTGGTCCTTGGCTTCTTTAGCTCTTCTGTTCTATCAAACTCACGGCATAGGCCAGTGATGCTTATTGCTCCAGCGACGTCACCACCATAGTCCCTGATCAGTGCAGCGTAGCACTTAATCCCCTCCTCGTGTTCTTCATTATCCACCGCGTACCCGCGCTCTTTGGTGATCCTTAATTCTTCAAGTAATTTAATCGGATCCGTTATCGTCATCTCAGTCCGTTTTTCTAAAGGGATTCTCTTGAGAAGCTCCAGGACTTGTTCCGTAGGTAGCTCACTCAACAAAGCCTTTCCTACTGCAGTACAATAAGCTGGTGCCCGGCTTCCGATGCGGGAGATGAT
>MZGM01000008.1 GCA_002085035.1 Candidatus Zhuqueibacterota bacterium 4484_219 | reverse complement strand
GATACAGATCTGTACCTATTATTTTTTGGTATTTTGTTCCGATAAATCTATCTGCGAGGGAGCAAGTTCATTATTATAGTAACTATGGGGAAATAACTATGAACACAGATTCGGAAAACTTATGAAAAATAAGAAAGACATATCGTCCCTAAAGGGACTTCGAATAAATAGCTAGTCTTATTTGCTACAAACATTTTGTCCCTTATCGGGACAGACAAGAGGGGGTGTATCAAAAGGCATTTTTTACCGCGTATTTATTTCTGTGGGAGGGCTCTCCAAAGCCTGATTTCATCGGCGTCTGGAGACGCCTCCTACAATCTGGTGGAATGGAGCACGGTTTCTGTGAAATTGCCATTTTGGGGGCAGAATCTGGGCAAGAGATAGAAAACTCTTTACCGGGGTTTTTCCGAATCTGGGATGATTTTTAGCATGCGAGGCCTTGGGTTGTAGTTATATTTGGAGTTGGAGTAGGTATTTTGAGAGCTGTTAGATTTGCCTCCTGTCTAAATATCGCCTTTTTTGCTCCTGATTTTAGGGAGGTAATGTTCATATCTAATTTTTAGTTAGCCAGTAGCGAAAGGGAGGCGGGGAAATGGGTGCTAATCTTAAATCTCCACCACGGTTACTCATCGGTGAGCGCGATCCATTCATGCGAGACCTGTTGCAAAGGGTACTTGCTGAGCAATTTGAGGTTGAATATGCTGCCAGCGGGCCAGTGGTATTGGAGAAGGCGAAGAGTTTTCAACCAGACCTGATCATACTGGAAATCTTGCTGCCAGAATTGGATGGTTTTCAGGTCTGTCAACAACTGAAAGACAATCCGCAAACTGCGCATATTCCGGTGTTGTTCTTTTCTATGTTACTGGCAGAACACCGTGCTACCCAAGTAGGCGGCGATGCTTTTTTGATTAAACCGCTCCGTAAGGAACAGTTCTTAAAAGAAATTGAAAAGCTGTTAAAAAAGAACTAACATTAACCGGAAAGAGGGAGAAGATGAGACGAATTTCAACTCGTATCGAAGGGTTAGATCATATCTTAGCAGGAGGACTGCCCGAAGGGTGTGTTGTACTCATTGCTGGCGTGCCGGGCAGTGGCAAGACCATGTTAGCTAATCAGATTGTTTTCAACAATGCTACGCTTGAAAATAAAGCGCTTGTTATTACTACCATCTCTGAACCATTGGCAAAGATGGTGCGTTTTACCCAAGAATATGCTTTTTTTGACGTAAATAAGATTGGCAGTGCCGTAATTTATGAAGACATCAGTTCTGACCTTCTGAATCAAAACGGTGAAACAGCAGTTGAACGTATTACTAAACTCGTTCAGAAACATAATCCGGCGTTCCTTGTAGTAGATAGTTTCAAGATCTTGAGTGATTTGGCAGAATCACCAGCTTCTTTTCGGCGCATGATGTACAAGTTAGTAGCAACTTTAGCTACGTTACCGTGTACTGCATTTCTGATAGGTGAATATGAAACGAGCGACTTAAACACTTCTGCAGAGTTTGTGGCTGTCGATGCCGTAATTGAGTTGCGTAATCAGCTACTTGGCTTGCGCGACTACCGGTCTTTACGGGTAGCAAAATTGCGGGGTAGCGATTATGTTTCAGGTGAGCATACTTTGTGTATTACTAACCAGGGTGTTATGATTTTTCCCCGTTTCGTTACTCCTCCCTGTCCTGTAACTTATACGGTAACTGGAGAACAAGTAGCTACGGGTATAAAGGGGTTAGATGAATTGTTTGGCAAAGGTATTTTGCGTGGTACTGCAACCCTCGTTGCCGGTGAGCCAGGCACGGGTAAAACAGTTACTTCGTTACACTTTCTACTAAACGGAGCCCAGGCTGGCGAACCGGGTGTGTACATCTCATTTCAGGAAGATCCCAGCCAACTTAAGCACATTGCTAACAATTTTGGTTTTGATATCGATGAACTGCAACAACAAGGCATGCTGCGAATGTTTTACACTTCTCCAGTTGAATTAAACGTAGACCAACATGCTCCACTGATGTTGCGAGAAATTGAAGCACTAAATGCCCAACGAGTAGTAATTGACAGTATCACTGATTTTCAAGCAAGTACCTCTAGGGATACTGATCGTTACTTTAATTATATTTATGCATTGGTACAACATTTCAAAAATCTCAGTATTACATCTTTTTTTACTGCAGAGATGAGTGAGATGTTCGGGACTGGTATCATGATGACAGGAGTAGGAATATCGCATATAGTGGATAATGTTATTTTACTGCGCTACGTGGAGGTAGAACAGCTGGTGCGAAGAGTTCTGACAATTCTCAAGGCACGAGGTAGTGCCCATAGCACCCAAGTCCGCGAATATACCATATCCGAACGCGGTGGTGTATGTGTAGGTAAACCATTGTCGGGTTTACGTGTTTAGTGATAAAAAAGGACAGTAAGCGAAATGGCACAATCAAAGAAGGATACGCTGTTAGAGCATCTGCACCGCCTGGGGCTTGCACTGGGTACAACGCTGGATCTTACGCACGAGGCGCGCACATTTGTTGATAGTTTAATGGAAACATTATCACCAAAATTACTGGCATTGTTTATTGCCGATAATGAGAAAAGTTACTTGCGTTTGTGGGAAGCACGAGGTTTTACCTTGCCTACTGGGGTTAGCGTGTCGATGGGACTTGATCTGTGGCGATGGCTGGCAGAGCAGGGTGCCATTTTGCCTTCAGAAGATAACCCTTGTCGCTGTGCATTTGCTATCTCCATAGAAAAACAAGTGCTCGGCGTTTTGTTAGTAGTGTTGCCTGATGAATTAGCTCCCTCAATTGTGGAAGTACGTTCTTTTTTAGAAACTGCGACAAATTATTTTGCCCCTATTCTTCGTAATATTCAAAGATATCAAAGATTAGAACGCCAACTTGAAGTGCAACTTATTCAGTTACAACAAAGCCAGCAACGTTATCGACAATTGGTAGAGTCTGTACCGAATATCTTTTGTGTTCTTAACCCATCAGGTGAAATTGTTTTTGTCAATCGTTATGTAGAACAAATTACTGGCTATACCCCTGAAGAATTATTGGGAGAAAATTGGTGGGAAATCTTTTACCCTGGAGAAGAATATGCCCAGGTGACAAGACTATTCCAGAATTTTGAGCGAGGTGATGTGAAGAACTATGAAATGACTTTGGTCACAAAAAGTGGGGAAAAGCGGGTCATTTCTTGGAATTCGGTTAATGTTCGTAACGCCCAGGGACAAGTGGTTCAAATTATTGGTATCGGCGCCGACGTAACTGAGCGTAAGCAATCCGAAATAGCTTTGCGAGAATCAGAGGAAAAATATCGCATTTTGGCTGAAAATAGTTTAGTAGGTGTTTACATCCTCCAAAACGATCGCATGGTGTATGTTAATCCTGTTATGCTTCAGCTGGTTGGTTACACCTTGGAAGAAATTAATAAGATGGATTATACCGAATTCATCCATCCAGACGACTGGGAGGTAGCTAACCAATTGAAACAACATCTCTTAGAAGCAGCAGAAAACTCGGCAAGCAAAGAGATCAGGGTGATTACAAAAGATGGAGATATTCGCTGGATACAAGTTATGTTAGTTCCCATTACATATCGTGGTGAACCGGCCATTATGGGTACCGGCATTGATGTTACCGAACGTCGCCAATTGGAGAAACAACTTCTTCAAGCCCAAAAGATGGAAGCAATCGGGGTTCTGGCAGGAGGAGTAGCTCACGATTTTAATAATATATTGACCGGTATTCAGGGTTATGCCCAATTAGCAATGGCAGAGTTGCAGGAAGATGATCCAATAGCTCATGATTTGGAAGAGATTCAAAGGGCTGCGGCTCGTGCTGCCAACTTGACCAGACAATTATTACTATTCAGTCGCCGACAGCCGATGAAATTTGTCTCCTTGAATCTCAATAATACCATTCAGGATATGCTCAAAATGTTGACTCGTTTGATTGGTGAAGACATCAGTATTCAAACAAAGTTGTCTCCGGATTTATGGAACACACGAGCAGATGCAGGTAACATTGAGCAGGTAATTATGAACTTAGCAGTCAACGCTCGCGATGCTATGCCTGATGGAGGCAAAATCACTATTGAAACTAAAAATGTACAGGTGGATACTGAATACTGTCAGAGATATACCTATGCGCGGCCAGGGAAGTTTATTTGTTTCTCTATCGAGGACAATGGAATTGGTATGGAACCAAATGTCATGGAGCGCATCTTTGAGCCGTTTTTTTCCACCAAAGCGCAGGGGAAAGGTACAGGTCTGGGTTTATCAGTAGTCTATGGAATTGTTAAATCGCACGATGGTTGGATAAATGTGGACAGTAAACCTGGTCAGGGCTCTATTTTTAGTATTTATTTGCCTGCTACTTTTATGGAGTCAATAGAGCATGAAGAGAAAGAGATACCGCAAGAAGCACTTCGGGGAAAGGGGGAACGGATTCTTTTGGTAGAAGATGATGAAGCGGTACAAGAATTTACGGCTAGAACACTTCGAAGAAACAACTACATTGTTTTCGCTTGTCGAAATGCTCAGGAAGCAGTTGAAATTTTCCATAAAGAGAAAGGAGAACTCGCCCTGATCATTATAGATGTAGTTTTACCGGATGAGAAAGGTACAAAACTGGTAGAGCAATTGATTGCCGAAAACTCCTGCTTACAAGTTCTTTTTATCAGTGGCTACACTGATGAAAAGTCGAACTGGCAGAAAATTCGGGGAAGAGGATATTCCTTTTTGGAAAAGCCTTATTCTGTGGTTGAATTACTTCGTGCCGTCAAGCAGGTTTTGCAGTAAATCACTGATAGATGACCAATTACTTGACCTCTACTTCTCGCAGGTATTTTGCTGCCTGTTCGGGAGGTACTACGTTGATATAGATACCTGTGCCAATTTCAAACCCTGCCGGAGTAGTAATCTTGGGAATGATTACCATGTACCAATGCAAGTAGCGGGTATCTTCGTCACCAATAGGTGCGGAACGTATCACATAATTGTAATGTGGAGCGTTTAAGCCAATGCGAATTTTGGCCAGTACAGTTTTCAGCACGTATGCCAGATCAGCCACTTCTGCTTCCGAAATCTGCCCGTAGGCTGGAGTATGGCGCTTAGGCCAGATGCGGGTTTCGAAAGGGGTACGCGATGCAAAAGGACAAGCTGCGACGAAGTGTTTGGACTCAAGAACAATACGTTCCTTTTGTTCTAACTCCTCCTTGACCATATCACAATAAACACAAGAACCCTGAGAATCGTAATAGTACATTGCTTGCTGAAAGGGATCACGAACATGTGGAGGGATTATGGGTGTGGCAATTAACTGGGAGTGAGGATGTTCCAATGAAGTTCCTGCACGTACCCCAAAGTTGCGAAAGATAGTAATAAGGTTAATATTTTTGCTTTGTGCAACTTCCAAATAACGTTGTTTGTAAGCACGTAATATCTTCTGAACCTGTTCCGCATCCATAGTGGCAATAGTGAGGTTGTGAAGAGGGGTTTCTATAATTACTTCAGCAATTCCAAATCCATCGGCGCGCAAGAATTTGCCTCGTTGCTCACGCTTAGTAGAAAGATTTGGGTTTAAAGCTGCAAATTTGTTAGGTACTACCCGCACACTCCAGTCTGAGACGTTACGAGCTGAGATAGAAAATACTGCTGGTGGAGTTTTTGATTCATTTCCAGGGCAGAAGGGACAATCTTCGCGAAGGGGGGGTAATTCTTTAGGAAGCTCACTATCTTTTTGAAAGTCATGTGGGCGTTTAGCCCGCTCCCAAGCTACGATTACCCACTCCTTAGTTGCCAAATTTTGTCTGAATTCTGGCATTCCATTCTCCTTCTTGTCGATTACCCCGGCGGTTTAGGATTTTTTATTTTCTCCCGATGCCGCAAATTTAATATTTGCTTCCTTACAATAAAATGTTAAAGCCTTTCCTGATGGGAAAGGCTTTAGCGTCCCCAAGGGGAGTCGAACCCCTGTTGCGGGATCGAAAATCCCGAGTCCTAGGCCACTAGACGATGGGGACATTGCGGAATTTCAAAGTTTATCTGGTTTATTATTAGTAGTTTATTTTCAAGGGTTGAGAATTAGGGTGAGCGATGGGACTCGAACCCACACCCACTTGGGCCACAGCCAAGCGCTCTACCGATTGAGCTACGCCCACCATAATATTTCGCACCGCCTTCATCGTCGGGGCGAGAGGATTTGAACCTCCGACATCCTGCTCCCAAAGCAGGTGCGCTACCGGGCTGCGCTACGCCCCGAGATTGTTCCTTTGATGTGTGTTTCTGCTAATGTAAATTAATTAAGTGCGAACCTTGTGCAAATGCTTATTATGGGTATTACTTCCTGTACGCCTGGGGGGACTCGAACCCTCAACCTACGGATTAGAAGTCCGTTGCTCTATCCAATTGAGCTACAGGCGCAGAAGAAGATTTAAATTCAAAGACAAACTAAAATATAACTCAATCAGATAGAAAAATCAAGAAAAATTTACTCCACCAATAAAAAAATGAGAGATTTTTCCCCTCTTGTTACTTGAATTTGCCAGAGCATAGTCCAAAATCTTCGGTTGAAAACAAGTTCAGCAAATGAGGTTTCATCTTGTTTAAAGCAATTGCGCGGTGACTAATCCGATTTTTTAATTCTGGCTCCATTTCCGCAAAGGTTTTGCCATAAGGTTCTACCCAAAACAACGGATCATAACCAAATCCATTTTGTCCTCGCATTTGGGTAAGAATGTAGCCCTCGCACACTCCCTCGGTAGTAATCACCTTATTTTTAGTGACTAATGCCATGACACATCGAAAATGGGCTGTCCGTTGAGGGTATGGAATCCCTTCCATTTCCTCAAGCAACTTTCGGCAATTATCCGCATAAGTAGCTGTTTCACCTGCGTAGCGACTGGAATAAACCCCGGGAGCTCCTCCCAAACTGTCCACCTCTAATCCTGTGTCATCTGCCAAACAAGGCAACCCGGTGTGATTGTGGATTTCGGTGGCTTTCTTAATGGCATTTTCCTCAATCGTTTGGCCATCTTCCTCTATTTCAGGAAGATCTGGAAAATCAATCAGACTTAAAAACTCCAGCTTGAGATCAGAAAGCACTGCCCGAATTTCCCGAAACTTATCGGGATTTCTGGTTGCGATAATAAGCTGTTTTTTGGGATTTGTGGCCGATCGGAAACTACAGCCCATAGATTTCCTTTTCGGTACATTTACAAGCAAGGATGGTACACTTATTGAATTTCCAGGAATTAGTCTTCTCTGCAAATACCGATTTTACAAATACTACAGGGGTTGCTTCGCTATTGCAGACAGGACAAAGTACATTCTTTTTGTCTGTCACTTTCTTGACCTTGGTTACAAAAGATCTTTCTCCTTTTGCCATGCTGCCCTCCATTAATTATTATTGAAATATTTTCACGATTGTTCAAACTCCCTGTGATTTTTTCTAAAAAGATCTGAAAGTTACATTTTCCCTTTAGCCTCCAGGCCATTCTGGCTTTGAATAGGTTTATTCAGCATGTTGTTTAACGCTAAACCTGTGTTATTAGCTAATAGTAACAGAATGTATTGATCCCATTCCGAATAGAATTCTGGCTGTCGACACTCAATGGTAACAGCACCAAAAGTGCGAGTTTGGTAATGGATGGGTACTCCCAAAAATGAACGTAGTTCAAAATTCGAGCTTTCCGTTGCGACATACCGCGGTCGGAAAAGATCGCCTTTCTCCAGATCATCGAGTAGTAGGGGCTTACTTTTTCGAATGACCCAGCCTGTAAGTCCTTCGAAAAGGTTAAATTGAAATCCCTCAGGCATTTCATCCTTTTGCCCTAGAACTTTCACTATTTTAGCTGTGTCGTGTTGGTCTGAATTTACCATACTGATGGTCAAGCGGTGAAACTCAAATGTAATTTTGCATGCATTTCCTAAGGCTTCAATGATGTTTTCCAGAGAATCTTCCTGGTCGAATTGTGAAAGTAATAGCCGCTGGGCACGAAGAAAACTATTAATTAGACGAGATTTCTCTTGTGTACTTAAAATTAGAATTCCTTGACCGATTAGTTTTTCATATGAATTAAGCAGCTCAATGTCCTCAGGACTAAAATCCTCTGCTACTTTACTGTCTACTGTAAGTACCCCTATCAGTTCACCTTTGACACTGATTGGTACCCCAAGAAAAGACTTGATTGTTTCTGAGCTATCATAGTAATGCGCCAGTTGAGCCTCGGAAGGGATATTCTGCTCTAACAGAGGCATTTTATTCTTAAAGACCTGTCCAGGCAATGTACCCTCAATTTCTACTATATTCCCTTTCTTAAGTGATTGGCTCTGAGTGTCACAAAATTCTACTCGCAATACCTGTTGTGCACGATCCCAAAGGAAAATTACTGCCGAAAAAGCGACAAAAGTGGATCGCACCGTAGCAATAAGATTTCTAAAGAACGTTTCCAATTCCTGGTAGAAGTTGTGTTTTTCTTCAGGAGAAAACAAATCCAGATTTAATGTTTCGCCAGGGGAAGGACTATCGATGTCTGCTGTTGTTTCTTTGGGATAGACTGATTGTTTCTCCTCTGGCCTATCGATCTCAGTATTGTTCTTTTCGGTGGAAATATCAAGAAAAAGTCGATAAACTAACCAGACAACTAAAACAAATAAGGTAACTTTAATAATAAACCCCCACGCTCCGGTAAAGACATTGCTCAGGAAATAACCCACGAAGATGAGCAATACCAGTGCCGCAAATAGTACACGGTGGTCAATTAGTTCAAAAACAGACCGTGATTGTCGACGAGGTTGTGCCTCTATGTCCATGGTAAAATTCCAAATTTTTGTTACTACTCTAATTTAAAAAATTAAAACCAAAAGTCAATAAAAAAAACCGTCACTTTAAACAGCGACGGTTTTGAAAATGGTGAATTAGCACTGGTTCTACTAACGCTGCCTGAGTAGTTTTCTGATTTGACGGATTTCGGTTTCTAATCTTCTTAAACGTTGTTCCAAATATTGATGTTGCCGTCTTGGCCCTGGGAGAACCTTTTCCCGGTTGTAGCCAAAAGATCTTTTCTTAGATGTTATTATTATGGGGAACCGTCCCAAAACCAATCGTTTATTAATAACCTTGCCATTTCTTAAAAGTTCAATCCCGATTTCCTCTTTGGGTTTACAAGTCTGGATTTTTGTTACTAAATCTCTTAGATTAGTGATTTTGCTTTGATTGATTTTTAGAATCACATCTCCTATTTGCAATTTGGCTTTCTCTGCTGGACTATTTTCGAAGATTTTGGTGATAGTTACTTGAGCGGTACCAGGGGTATTGCTGAGTTCCGTAACGGTAACTCCTAACCAGCCCTTGGGATGTTTGTAACCATCAATGATTTGTTCAATGTAAGATTTCAGAGATGGAATTAAGTAAACTAATCCCTCGCCTCCAGCATTTGCTGTTAGGAATTGGTCCTGGCTACACGTATTTGGTGAAAGGCGCGCTGCCACAATTCCTAAAATTTCACCTTTCAGATTGAAGACCGGCGAACCAATTGCTCCAGGAGGGACATTGACCGAAATCTGCGCCAGCCCGTTTGTCAGAATTCTGCGAATTAGACCAAAAGATACTGTCGGCAGTACCCCCATCGAATTTCCTAAAACTAACACCCAGCTTCCTACCAGGGGATAAGAATTCTTTACAAAATGAGGAGGTGCCAGCTCAGGTATCTCAGCTTTCAAAATAGCTACCTCATTTGCTAAGTCTATTCCCACCAATTGAGCGGCACACCGTTTCCCATTCCAGAGAATAACTTCGATGGAGTCGGAATTTTCAATTACGCTTTTCTTAGTAATAATAAATCCTTCGCAATTATAAATTAGTCCCGAGCCAATATGCTTGACTACTACAGTTTTGGACTGTGAGTTGCCAGTGGGGGTTGGGGCAAATTCAATATCAGGTAAGTCGGAGTGACTCGAGTGGGAAATAACACTTACTACAAATGGCTTAGAGTGATTGATTAGATGGTTGATTTCAGTTTCCAGCTTAAAGAGAATATCCTGTGCCTGTAAGCTGGAAACAAAAGAGGTAAGAAGCAAAAGAGTAACTAAAAAGGGTGAAAGTTCGGTTTTCCCTTTAATGATAGAGAACTTTTTTATCGCGGAAGCTAACATAGCTAAGAAGACAAAACTAAAAAGTTACCGTTACAAGCGACTTAGTGTAAGCCGGTTGTTTGATTTGTCCTAAACTGGAAAAGGTAGAATCACTATGAGCGTTCGTCGAGAACAGTAAGTCAAAGTGTTGCCGTTCGGACATAAAAAGATCAGCAGGTATTTCTTCGATGACAAAGTAGATTTTTTCCTCTACCTGCTGCTGAGAGAGATTGGTAGAATCTGCTCTATCAGTGAAAGTTTGAAAGTTAGAGACTGTACTCGAAAATCCCTGTTGCTGTTTTGAGGATATGGAAGGGTAATATAAGGAAAAGAAAGCGATTAAAAAAATTGCCGCTGCGGATAGTCCGATCACAGAGATTTTTATCCATGGATTTTCAAATAAATTCCAGGTTGTATTTTTTACAAGTTCACGTCGCAGCCGGTTTTTGAGCACAATATCAAAAACCGGCGAAGTTTTAACCGAGGGCAGCTTTTTAAGGTGCTGCTGGAGAGAATTGACGCGCTCAAAAACCGCAGCGCATTCTTTGCATGATTGTAGATGATTTTTGAACTCTGCTTTTTGCTGTTTATCAAGGTTGTCATCCAGATAATCAGTGATTAAAGATGTAAATCTTTCGCAATTTATCATTCACCCTCTCCTTCTATTCAATCTCCTACAACTACTTATTATCTAATAGGAACTTCAATCTTGCCTGTAGCTTTAGCCGAGCACGATTAACCCGCGATTTTACCGTGCCAAGTGGAACTTTGATTATTTTACTGATTTCTTCATAGGAAAGTTCCTGTATATCTCGCAAGATTATGACTTCGCGAAATTTGGGAGAGAGGGCTTGAATCTCTCGCTGGATGATTTCTTCATACATGTGGGTATTAGTTCGGGTTTCAGGACTTAACGATTCATCGGAGATTTCGTAATCACGATCCTCATAACCCAGAGTGCTTAGTGGAAAAACATTACGTTTTTTGCGTCTGCGTAACTCTGTTTTTGCCAGATTGCCGGCAATGGTGTAAATCCAGGTTGAGAATTTTGCTACTTTTCTATAGGCTCGACGCTTACGAAAAACTCGTAAGAAAGTCTCCTGGACGATATCTTCGGAGTCTGCATATTCGCCCAGGAATCGAAACACAAAGTTAAATAGTTGGTTTTTGTAGCGTTTAACGATTTCGTCAAAAGCCAATAAATCGCCATCTTGAAAACGAAAAATAAGCTCCTCATCAGAAAGTTTGGCCAATTCCTGCTGTAGTCGCTCTTTTTCAATGGGAGAGTATTTAGTAGATATGTTTGTTTTTTTTGCCAATGGAAATCAACCAGGTTTGTTGAAATTAAAGAATTCAGTTTTTAATTATTGTGATGTTTTAATAACCGATACATCAACAAGTCCATCACCAGATGTGGTTTTTGATAACTAGTTTTAAGGTTAACATCGGCTTCTAACAAAATCTCGAAATTTGTCTCAATCTCTTTCTCAGAAAAAGCAGCAGCCTGTTGCAAGTATTTGGAAATAAAATAAAAATGAATATTACATAGTTCAGCTATTTCATTTTTATTTTTACCTGCTTTGAGTAGCGTTTTTATTTTCCATAGTCGGACAAAGTAGGTTGTCAACATGCTTACAATGTAGATTGGCGATTCTCCAATTTCTAACATTTGCCGAGTTACTGTTATTGCCTGGTCAAAATTGCGTGTCCCAATAACATCCCACAGTTCGAAAATGTTGTAATTACGCGAAACTCCTACTACCATCTCAACGTCTTTTTCGTCGATTATTTCCTTGCCTCGGGTAAAGTGAATCAATTTGTTGATTTCATTAGCAATGTCACGCAAGGAGTTGCCCGATTTGGCCTGTAACAATTGCACTGCTCGAGGAGTAATCTGTTTACCTTTTTGTTTAACGAAATTGATAATCCACATCGGGATGCGATTTTCGTAAAGTGGACGAAACTCTATCCATTCTGTTTTCTTCATTAAGTTATTGAAGAATTTTTTCCCCCTGTCGATCCGACCAGCAGTTAGCACTAACCGTGTCTGAAGAGCCGGACGTTCACAGTAGCGCAATACCATTTCTCGAGCCTCAGAATTTAACCGCTCGATATTTTTTACCACCACCACCCTGTATTCTGCCATCATCGGATAAGAAGTTGCTATATTGACAATTTGTGCTCCAGTAACTTCCTCAGCATAAAGAATATCTCGGTTAAAATGGGCAGTACCTGGGGTTACATACTTGTTCAGTATTTTGTTGATTGCTTCCTCGAGAAGAAAATTTTCTTCTCCGAAGAAAAAATATATTGGCGCTGTCTTACCTGCTGCTAAATTCTTGAGAAAGGTTTCATACTTCATCTGTTGCAACCCTATGAAGGTATTAGTGTTCAATTAAATATCAATATACCTATTCTACGTTGAAAATGCAAGGTGGTTTTGATCTAACTTTTTTATTTGCCTCGGCTACTGCGGACCAGAAGATAGATAAAACCACCCCATACAATTCCTAAAATAAAAATCATAAAAATGATTGCTAATGGTTTCATGAATTTTTCTCTTTCAGTACTAATCGAGTAATCTGACGATTGAAGATTATGAAAATTGTCAATACTACTCCCCACTGTACTAAACATGTTCCTAAGCTATAGGTTTTAAATGGATTCCACCAACTATTCGGTTCATAGTAGACAATTGATTGATAGAACCACCAGAGAAGAAGAGCAACAAACTCGACAGGGATTAAATATTTCAATACCCACTCAAACCATCGTCCCACTTTTATGATGTCATGTTCCACATTCAATAGAGTGAGACGGAAATTTCGTGCTCCAAATTTGTTGACCGCTACTGCAAAGAAAAAACCACTGAGCAGCAGTCCAATACCCCAAACCCAGTCTTGATTGTTGAAAATCGATAGTGAAATAGCTGAAGGCACTCCTAATAGGAAGCCAATAGTCCATACCAGTTTGATGGCCTGTCGACGCTGCATCCCCATATCCATGAAGATGCGGGTAGTTAATTCTATCATTGAGATTAGAGAAGAAAGAGCAGCGAAGAACAACGCTAAAAAGAAGATAGTAGCAAATACGCTTCCTGCAGGCATCTTGTCAAATAGATGGGGTATTTTTAGATATATTCCGTAGGTGAGGATTAGTCCCCAGCCGGCACCGGTAGACCAGGCGGATTGCGATAAACCCTCTAACCAAACGCGGTAGTTCAGTAACTTAGCCCAATCTGGGTAGAACAGGTAATTGAGTCCGATTACAGCATTGGGTAGTAAAAGAGCACGAATAGCAGCAATGATGATCAACAAGAAAAGTGAAGGTATTAGCAGTTTATTTGCTCGTTCAATTCCTGCTACCACTCCGTGATAAACGATGTAAATTCCTGTACTAATAGCCAGCAAGTGGAAAAGTAAAGGCAGGTAACCGGAGCCAGTAAATTGATTCCAGTATGCAGAATAGTCTATTCCAAGAAGCTGCCCGCTACCAGCGCGTAGAAAATAGTGTAAACTCCAGCCCGTAACTACTGAGTAGTAGAACATGATGCCCATGGTACAAAACCCGACAAAGCAACCCATCCAGGTAAATTTTCTGCCCATAAATTTCCCAAAAGCACCGATAGTACCTAAACGGGTGGTTTTGCCAATAGCAAACTCGACCATTAGTAAGGGGATCGACCATAAGAATAAGAAGATTAGCCAAGGGATGAGAAAAGCGCTGCCTCCGTTTTGCGCCACCAAACGTGGAAAACGCCAAATGTTGCCCGCCCCAATTGCCATTCCCAGTGCCGCCAGGATTATTCCCCAACGTGTACTAAACTCTTCCCGTTTTGCCATAAGATAGCCTTTAGTGTTTTAGAAAAAATAATTCATAGACTTACAGTAAATAATAAAGAAATTTTGCTAAAAATCAAGTCGAAAATTTCTTGCTCTTTAGACTTTTTGTCTTTTAGCTTGCGACTTGTTACAGAAATGTTTAGATTTAAATAAGAGTTACGGATTATGAATATCTAATTTTTGTTTTTGTTGTAATCTCGACTGTTTCCCGGGAGGAAGCTAAGTACCTCCCTCTCCTTCAAGGAGAAGGGGAGGGAGGAGATGCTCTCGGCGTCAAGAGACGCCTCCCACGACTTCATTCAATCCTAAAACTGCAAATTATTTCCAATCTGGGTTAAAATAGCATTCTAACAAACATGGAGGCAAAAATGAGAGCGCCAAGCAAAGCTTGTAGTTTCTTATCGGTTAAAGTCCGATATGGGTAAAGCCTAACCAGC
>MZGM01000116.1 GCA_002085035.1 Candidatus Zhuqueibacterota bacterium 4484_219 | reverse complement strand
CTGGCACCTTCTTTAACTGCCTGGCTTAGGATTAGATTAACAAGTTTGACAACTGGTCCCTCTTCGGCCTCCCGTCTCAATACATATTCATTTGGCTGTTCCTGTTCGGCTTCCTCAACACTAATATCTTTGGCCATATCCTGAAGAGAACCTGCCCCCGAATAATACTGGTCAATAGCCTCTTCGATATCTTTCTCATCACAAATTACAGGTTCAATCTGCATTTTGACCATCTGAGACAATGCATCGATGGCGACTACATCCATAGGATTGACCATAGCGGCCGTAAGCTTGCGGTTCACCCGAAAGAGAGGCAATACTTTATGCGCTCTGGCAAATTCTTCGGGCACCAATTTTATTACTTCGGGGTCAGCCTTGTAATTACGCAAAGAGACATAGGGGACATCTAACTTTTCGTGGAGGACTTTGATCAATGTCTTCTCGTCAATGAATTTCAGGTCGATTAAGGCTCGACCAAGTAGCTTCCCAGTCTCTTGTTGATGCTTTAGAGCTTGTTTTAATTGTTCTGGAGTGATGAGCTTTTGTTCGACAAGCAAATCACCCAGTAATACATTTTTTTTACCCAACGTAAAAATCCTTTATTTAATAAGTTGTTTTTTGACTTTTGAATCCGTTCTTGAAAACTCATCGCTGGTCAAACGCTGCACTTCTTGTAACAACTGTTTGGGATTGTATGGTTTAGTAATGTAGAGGTCAGCACCTACTTCTTTACCGATATTTTTGTCTCGATCCTGACCTCGTGCGGTGAGCATAATAATAGGGATGTGCTCGTAATCTTCGTCGAATTTAAGTAAACGACAAACCGAAAAACCATCCATTTTTGGAAGCATCACATCCAAAATGATGAGATCTGGTTTATGCTCACGTGCCATGGCTAAACCTTCTGCTCCGTCTTTCGCAGTTAGTACTTCGTAACCGCTGTATTCCAAACGGATTTTCAGAGCCAACAAAGTTGCAGGAACATCATCAACCACTAAAATTTTTTTCTTTTTTTGCATCGGGATTTTCCTCCTTTTAAGCAATGTTGGTAACACGCATGACTTCTTCTATTGTAGTAATTCCTTGTAAGCATTTCAATAATCCATCTTGTTTTAATGTGCGCATGCCCTTTGTGATTGCTACATTGCGGATTTTTTCTGACGAGGCATCTTGTAGTACTAGTTCTCTTATTTTATCGTCCACTTTTAAAATTTCATAAATTCCAGTTCTACCTCTATAGCCAGTATTTTTGCATGCTGAACATCCTTCGCCACGGAAGAAGGTTAATTTTTTTTTAGGATTAGTGATTCCAATGCGCTCAAGAAGCAGTTTGTCGGGCTGATACGGTTTTTTACACTTTTCGCATATTTTGCGTACCAGCCTCTGAGCCAATACTCCAATAGTAGCAGAGGCTAATAAGAAAGACTCTACCCCCATTTCGTTCATTCTGGTCAAGGCTCCGGCGGCATCATTGGTATGGAGAGTGGAAAGTACTAAATGCCCAGTAAGGGCCGCCTGGATGGCGATATTAGCTGTCTCGGAATCTCGAATTTCTCCTACCATTATGACATCAGGGTCCTGGCGTAAAATTGATCGTAACCCACTGGCAAAAGTTAGTCCTGCTTTAGGATTAACCTGCGATTGTCGAATTAACTTCAACCGATATTCAATTGGGTCTTCAACAGTAATGATGTTTTTTTCGATGGAGTTGATAGTATTAAGTGCTGCGTAAAGGGTGGTAGTTTTGCCACTGCCGGTAGGTCCGGTGACTAAAATGATTCCATAGGAATTGGCCAACATTTGAGTAAAGGTATCGTGTCCATCTTTGGTAAAGCCGAGGTCCTTAAGGTCTAACATAATATTGCTCTTATCCAGAATTCGCATTACTACATTTTCGCCGTAAGCAGTAGGTAAGGTAGAAACACGGACGTCGATTTCTTTATTTTCGAATTTCATCCGGAAGCGGCCATCCTGTGGAATGCGATTTTCGGCGATGTCTACTTCTGCCAGAATTTTGATACGCGAAATAATAGCAGCCTGAAGCTCTTTAGGAGGGGAAAAGATTTCGTGCAATATCCCATCAATACGGTAACGTACTCGCAAGCTGTCCTCTTCCGGCTCGATGTGAATATCGGAAGCGTGTTCTTTAATGGCTTGAACCAAGATCATATTTACTAACTTCACAACTGGTGCGTCTTCGGCTAATTCGCGTAGGTTCTCCTCCATCTTTTTTTCGCTGACCTCTGGTTCAATTTCTGCCTCCATCGTCTGAATCACTTCGTTGATAGTCTCCGAAATGGTGGTGACCACGCCATAGTGTTGCTCGATGGCTTGAAGAATAGCAGCTTCGGTAGCTACTGCTGGTTCAATTTCCATCTTGGTTAAGCGGCGGATTTTGTCAATTACCGTAACGTCCTGAGGATTAGCCATCGCCAAGGTAAGCACATTACCAATATGAAATACTGGAATGACCCGGTATTTGTAAGCTATCTCGGAAGGAACCAATTGCAATGCTTTAGTATCAATTTCGTAGTTTTCCAAATCTAAGTAAGGGATATCCAGTTGCTCAGCTATGGCTTGCAGCATATCTTCCTGGGTTATATAACCAAGTTTCATCAAGGTAGTGCCGATATCTTGCCCGGTACTCTGAGCTTGCTTTTGGGCAGTTTCCAATTGCTGTTTAGTGATTAAACCCGCATCAAGCAAAATACTGCTAAATCGGTTATCCTGTTTTCTGATTATATCCATAATTTATCACAGAAAGGAAATTGTGTTTTTTAACAAGAAGACTTGACTGGTAGAAATTGCTTCTATGATCAATGAACTTGCTGAGCTAAGAAATTATCTCAAATAGGTCTTGGTTTTCTTTTATTTCTTCTTGTATTTGTACATACCAACCGTTTATCGTATCTTCGTCCACGCCCAGCTCTTCCAGTGCAAACGGGTCGATTTCAGGAACTTTACAATCTCCGCTTTGTCCAATTTGCATTTCTTGCACAAAGATATTAGCGATATGTACAATTGAAACCAGCTTGGGGCTACTGCGAAAATTGCTAGGTAAATGGTGCAAAGCAATAGCTTCTACCAATTTGTGGGGTAATCGCCAGCGTTCAGCCAGATATTCACCAACTTCATCGTGGCTTACACCGATTACTACTTTTTCAGCTTCTCGCAATTGGCACTGTTCTGTCTGGGCATGTTTCAACGCTGCTATGAATTCATTGGGGAAATAGCGGTCCAACACTAACTTTCCGATGTCATGGAGTATGCCGGCAGCAAAAGCTTCCTCGCGCAAATCAGCGTTCAATCGTACCTCCAGCAATCCGGAAATCAATCCACATCCTATGGAATGACGCCAGAATTCTGATAAATTCAACATACCATTTTTATTCAACCGAAAGCTGTTAAACATCGAAACCGAAAGTACGGTATTCCGTATTGTGTTAAATCCCAAAAGAATAATAGCCTGGTTCACGGTTGAGATCTTGCGACTGAAGCCAAAAAAAGAAGAGTTAACCAATCGTAGAACTTTGGCAGTAATGGCTTGATCTGCTTCGATTACCTTTGCGACCTGGGCTACCGTAGAATTGGGGTTCTCCACTAATTTTGATACCTTGGTGTACACTGTTGGCAATGTGGGTAAGTCGCTCACATTGTCTAAAATCTTCATTGTTCTTTGGATTGTTAACATTGCTACCTCCATGGCCTATGCCAAATTTTTCGTATTTTTCAATATTTTCAAATGTACTTTTTGATAGTTTTTAGCAATTTTACTGGATCATATGGTTTACAAATGTATTCGTCGGCACCTGTTTGCAGACCGATCTCCACATCCGATTGTTTCGCTCGTGATGTTAGCATGATAATTGGAATATCTTTGTAACGTTTGTCAAACTTCAGGAATCTACACACTTTGTACCCATTCATTTTGGGTAACATTACGTCCAGAATAATGAGGTCTGGTTTTTCGGTGCGAGCTTTTTGTAATGCCTCGTGGCCATCATAAGCTGTTAACACCTCATATCCAGCAGTCTCCAGACGAATTCTCAACATTTCAACCACTTGAAGGTAATCGTCTACTACCAAGATGCGTTTCTTTTTGCCCATCAGTGCCCTCTAGGTAATTGGACAAAAAAAGTACTTCCTTTGCCTGGTTGACTTTCTACCCAAATCCGACCGCGATAGTACAACACAATTTCTTTGGCAATGAACAATCCCAAGCCATAACCCTTGATTTTGTGGTTAATTGAGTTGTCGCCACGATGAAATTTCGCAAATATTTTTTCTTGCTCACTAAGTTGAATACCGATGCCAGAATCTTTTATCCAGAGTATTACATTCTCTGCCTCTTCCTTTAAGCCGATCTCAATCTTGCCCTTCTCGGGGGTGAATTTCAATGCATTATCCAATAAGTTGGTTAGAATCTGAGCAATTTTGTCTCGGTCAGCTTGAATGTTTATCATGTGGTTCGGTAGATTTTTCTTGATAATGATTTGTTTCTTGTCAGCAATCCACTGATAGGTGGTAACCAGTGATTTAATTAATTGATTTATCCTGACCGTCTTACGTCGTTCTATCTCATCCTCAGGGATCTCTAATCGAGTAATTTTTAGAAGATTTTCAACCAGCCGCTCTAACCGTTCAATACTCTCTTTTGTCACTTTTAAGCAATGCCGTTGTGAATTATTCAAATTGCCAATTTTTTCTTCTAACACTAAACTTACCCCTTCTTGAATAGCAGTTATTGGTGAACGCAATTCATGAGAAACTTTAGCAATAAACTCTTTTCTTAATCGGTCCATTTCCCAACTGGTAGTAATATCGCGCAAAATTACCATCCACCCCAAATGGGTTCCATCTTGCTGAAGAAGCCTTTTGACACTGATTCCCAGAATTTTCTGGAGCGAGTCGACCTTCCGGATGTGGTTTTGAACGTCATAGTGTTTTTGTATCGATTCTTCCAAAAGAGAGGTAATGTCGATATGTTTAGCTCGTTTTAGATTTTCCATAGTAACAGCAGCTCGATGGTGTAATCCTAACAGTTTTCGGGCAAGCGAATTAATTAATACAATCTCATTGTTATCGTTAATTAGAATAACCCCATCAATAAGACCATTCACAATTGACTGTAACCAATCTTTGTAAATTTGAATTTCAGTGACCTTATTTGAGG
>MZGM01000115.1 GCA_002085035.1 Candidatus Zhuqueibacterota bacterium 4484_219 | reverse complement strand
AAGCATAATCCTGCCACGCGATACGAATTAAGTAAATACTCTGGGGTACCGCGATCGGCCATCTATGCCGTTATTCGTCGGTTAGAAGACCAGGGAATGGTAAATGCTATTCATAGCAAGCCAAAACTCTACATGCCTTTGCCACCGGTAGAATTGCTGCGCTTGTTGGAAAATCGTTTTCAGAAAACTCTTGGCGAATTTAAAGAAAATTTGGACAAATTAGATGCAACCCAGGAAATGGATCATGTGTGGAATATTGTGGGTTATGACAATTTGATTCTCAAGGCTAAAGAACTCATCCGTGAAGCTCACAAATCTATTTATCTCTCCGTCTGGCGACGCGAAGCGGTGCAGTTACAAGAAGAACTCTTAGAGGCAGAGCGTCAGGGAGTAAAAATCATATTGTTTTCGTTTACTGAAATTCCTTTTCAGGTAGGACGAATTCTGTCGCACAATCTGGACGAAAAAGAATTGGAGAAAATTTGGGATCATAAAATTATTCTCTGTGTAGATCAGAAAGAGTTGATCATGGGGGAAGCTGATGTTGGGAAGGACAAATAAATCAAGCTGTTTTCAAAGTTAACACAGAATCGGGGGAAATTTAAGGTGACCTTTCCAGGGTGCTGTTACTGTTTTAGTAACCTGCACAGATTTGGAACTTTGCTTGGATTTTTACTTTTGTTCCTGATCAGTTTAATTGTTTATGCTGGCGACCAACCGACTGGTAGACTCTATCTCAATCTTATCTGGCATCAACATCAACCCTCCTACATTGATGCTTCTAAAAACCAATTGATCGGCCCATGGGTCCGTGCCCATGCTACCAAAGATTATTTTGATATGGCTTACACTCTGGCACAATATCCTTCAGTACATGCTACCATCAATCTGACGCCAGTACTATTGCATCAGTTGTTGGAATACTATGTTCTTCCCCTATCCGATTTTGTCGATACCCGTAGCAATACTATTGATGTAAAAGGATTTTTCGCTACCCATCGGGGTAAAACTGATCCCTGGATTGATTTAGCTCTGAAAGATACCCGCGATTTTGATCCTACCGATCTGGATTATCTATTCAACCAAAGTGGCAAACAAATGTGGAACTGTTTTTCAGTGAACGAAATTATTTTACGACGTTTTCCCGAATATCGAGCTTTGCTGCCTTGGGGTGTCAATGTTGGCTCTCTGCATGGAAACAAAAGCAGGGAGAGCTATTCCCTGCAGGACAAAATTCGCATCAAATTTTTCTTCTACCTGGTGTACTTTGATCCTCGCTTTTTGCAAGGCCCCATAACCATGCCTTTGTCTAATCCTGATGGCTCCCCGATGGTAGTTGATTTGTCTGATCTGGTATGGTACGACAATGCCGGAACCCCCGATGATGATTCAGATGATTGTTTCTATTTGCGCCACGATGTTACTGAAAAGGACTGTCAACGTCTGGTTGTGGAGGCTTACAAAGTGATGGTCAACATAATCCCGATGCATAAGCAGTTAATCCTTCAGCCCAAAACTATGACGGGACAGGTTGAAATTATCACTACTCCATTTTATCACCCCATTTTGCCCTTAATTTACGATTCTGACATAGCCAGAGTTTGTCAGCCTCAGGATCGATTGCCAAGACGGTTTAAATTTTCTCAGGATGCTCTCTATCAGGTTGCCAGAAGTAAATATCAGTACGTGCAAATTTTCGGCCAGAATCCAATCGGCATGTGGCCAGCCGAAGGCGCAGTTTCACAACCAGTGGTGGATATTTTTCTTGATAATGGTCTCACTTGGATCGCTACCGGTCCTCATGTTTTGGCTCGTTCGCTAGGCAAAAGTCATCCTGATTCATTGACTCCAGCTGAGCTTGGGCAACCATATACGAGCACTGGCAGTAGTAAGCTGGGCCAGCTTTGCATCTTCTTTCGCGACTGGCGACTTTCCGACGAAATAGGCTTTGAGTATCCCAAGCGTACGCCAGAAGAGAATGTCCAGGCATTTTTCAAAAGTCTGGAAAAATATCGTCCTTCTGCCCATGAACCCGATCGTATTGTAACGGTATTGTTGGATGGGGAAAATGCCTGGGAGTGGTTTAGCAAGGATAATGACGGCGTAAGATTTTTGAATCTGCTGTACAAAACATTGGCCCAAAAGCAAGATGAAGGCAAAATTGTCACCGTAACCCCTGCTGAGTTTATTTTTGGAAATCCCTGGCGCAATATTCCTGCCCATCCACTGGCACAAATGAAATCCCTGGATTCGCTTTATCCCGGCTGTTGGTTTACGTCAGATTTTAGTACTTGGATAGGTGAGGATGAGGAAAATAAAGCGTGGAATTATCTATTGCGGGCACGAGAAGATTTACAGCACAGCGGTTTGGAAATTCCAAATCCGATGGAAACCGAAAATGATATTCAGAATGGAGAAAAATTCTGGGCATTCAAAGCCTGGGATGAAATGTTTGCAGCAGAAGGCTCCGATTGGTTCTGGTGGTACGGTAAAGACCAAGATTCTGGTGCTGATGTTGTGTTCGATACTAATTTCCGGTTGCATTTGGAAAATGTTTATCGTTATGCTATTAAAGCAGGTGCCAACCTCAGAGTGCCTCAATTTGCGCCTATTATTCGTTAATGCTTCTGATTATGCTCTATTATTTTGGGTTGAGCGAGAGGGGAAATGAGATTGAGCTGCTGAATGTGTACCCATTTCCCTGAAAAAGCCAAAAATGGCTTGACAAGTTCATGGAAAATAACTATCTTGGTAATGTTAGTAATCGATTTTTGTTTTTTCTTATGCCTCGAAAAAGGGAGAGGAGAGGTCTTTTAACCATGAGGGTAAAATCGATGGGCATAGAGTTTACCAGGAGAGATTTTTTGAAATTAGCCTCCAGCGCAGGTCTGGGAATTTTCATATCCCCGCGGCTTACATCTGCTGTTTTCAAAACACAAGCCGAGAAAAAGTCGGCTACAAAGGTTGATATTGTCGTGGTAGAAAATGGTTCTCCCGCCGAAATGGTACAGCGAGCAGTGTCAGGAATAGGGGGGATGTCTCGTTTTGTGAAACAAGGCGACGTGGTGGTGGTCAAGCCCAATATGAGCTGGGATCGGCTTCCGAAATTTGGTGCTACTACCCACCCCGAGGTGGTGGCTGAGGTTGTGCGATTGTGTCTGGAGGCAGGTGCAAAAAAAGTAAAGGTTTTTGACCGTACCCTTAATGAACCCCGACGTTGTTACCGACACACTGGAATCCAAAAGGCGGTAAAGGCCGTAGGTGGAGATGTATTTTTTATGTACAAACGCAATTACGTAAAAGTCCCGATACCAAAGGGAATACGTATTAAATCGTGGGAGGTCTATAGGGATGTTTTGGAAGCTGATGTGCTCATCAATGTGCCAGTGGTTAAGCACCACGGTTTGACGCGGGTGAGCATGGGAATCAAGAACTTAATGGGCTTTCTGGGACAGAATCGTGGTCGTCTCCATCGGCATTTTGATCAGAAAATTGTGGATATTGCTACGGTTCTTAAACCCCAGTTGACAATTCTTGATGCTACCAGAGTGTTGTTGCGCAATGGCCCCCAGGGGGGGAACTTACAAGATGTTAAATGGTTTCACACAATAGTGGTTGGAACAGATATGGTAGCAACGGACTCGTATGGGGCGAATTTTTTTGGTTTCCAGGGCAGCGAGCTGGGGTATTTACGGGAAGCTCATGCCCGTGGTTTGGGAGAGATCGATTTGACCAAACTGATCATCCGTAAGATCAATTTAGATAAATTGAATTCTGCAGAAGCTCGAGGTTGAAATGAGTCAATATCTGCGGCGGATTCGTTTAGCTGCCCAGATTTTTTCTCTTTGTTTATTTGTTTTCCTCTTTTTGCAAGCTGTTTATCCTTACCATCCCTTTTTCCCCGTCCAAACGATGCTGCAATGGAGCCCACTGGTGGCGTTATTGACTTTATTGTCCTCACACCACGTGGTGGCAGCTATGTGGCCGGCAGCGCTGATTTTATTCCTCACCCTTTTCTTGGGTCGTTTCTTTTGCGGCTGGGTTTGTCCCTTGGGTACTATCATCGATGGTTTTGATTATCTGATTAGACCTAAGAAAAAGTTATTAAGTTCATCATCGCGTTTCCGCTGGTGGAAATTTGCTATTTTAACCTTCGTGGTAATTACAGCCATTGCCGGAAGTCAATTGGCTTGGGTATTCGACCCATTAGTTATTGTAAATCGAGTGTTGACTGTGGCTATTTTTCCAATATTTGTCTTTTTTACCGAAGCTATTTTGGGTTTGTTATGGAATGTACAATTTTTAAATAAGACATTGTTTGGGATTCACCGGTTTCTGCAATCTTTTCTATTGCCTCTACATCAGCCTTATTTTCGCCAGGGGGGAACGATTTTGGTTCTATTTTTACTAATCTTACTATTGTCTGGATTGGGACGTCGATTTTGGTGTCGCAACTTTTGTCCATTGGGTGCCTTGTTAGGGATTTTTTCCAAATATCGGATTTTGCAGCGGGTGGTAAGTGAGCAGTGTGATAGTTGTAATGTTTGCTATTTTAACTGTCGCATGAACGCCATCAAGGCAGATTGCTTAAGTTTTAACAAAGTGGAATGCATTAATTCTTTCGAATGTGCTGCAGTTTGTCCTAAAGGTGCAGTGACTTATCGGTTTGGATGGAGTCCGAAATCTTCTCCAATAGATTTATCTCGTCGGCGGTTTCTGACAGCCGGAGCGGTTGGACTTTTGGGAGTGGGACTATTGGGGCTTGATTTTCCTGACCGCAACAAGCGTGGGAGTCTCATTCGTCCACCAGGAGCGTTGTCGGAGGATCAGTTTCTGGATCGTTGCATTCGTTGTCAGGAGTGCGTACGAATTTGTGCCACTACCGGTGCTTTTTTGCAACCCGCCTGGTTGGAAGCCGGTTGGGAAGGAATATGGAGCCCAGTGGGTGATGCTCGCTATGGATATTGTGAATACACCTGTAATCTTTGTGCTCAGGTATGTCCGACAGGTGCTATCCACCTGTTGACACTGGCTGAAAAGCAGCAGACTAAGATTGGCACTGCCTATTTTGACAAAAGTCGATGTATCCCTTGGTATTCAGGGGATGATTGCATGGTATGCGAGGAACATTGTCCTACACCCGAAAAAGCCATTGTTTTTCGAGAGGGAGAATTTGTTACTGCCCATGGGAAAGTCAAAAAAGTGAAATACCCTTATGTGATAGAAGAACGCTGTATTGGTTGTGGTATTTGCGTAAATAGATGTCCTGTTGAAGGTAAACCAGGAATTTTTCTGACTCGAGATGGTGAACAGCGTTATTAAGTTTGGATGAAGACAAGGGAAGAATAATTTTACTTGCATTTTATGATTACAGGGGTTATTTTTAAATGAAGCCCAGAAAGAAACTAAATTTGGAGACCAAAGTATGGAGATAATTACCATACCACGGGTATTACGAGAGAAATTAGGAGATAATGGAGCGGATTCTCTGGTTGAGCTTTTGAATCGGGTAAGTAATCACACCAGAGATGATGTATTGACGTTCGTAGAGGAGAAGTTTGAACGCCATTTGTCGGAGGAGATAGGCAAGGTAAACGAGCGTATTGCGGAGGAAAGAGTAAGTATTAACCAGCGTATTACTGAAGAGGTAGCTAAGGTCAATCAGCGCATCACAGATGAGATTGCTATGGTACGTGGAGAGATACAGGTTCTGCGTACAGATATGCATACCATGCGGGCAGACCTTATTAAGTGGATGTTCATCTTTTGGGCGGGTCAGATTGGGGTGATTTTGGGGATACTGTTTGCGTTTTTTAGGTAGGTTTTATTGTCATTTTTAGATTTTGCCGGGGGTTG
>MZGM01000114.1 GCA_002085035.1 Candidatus Zhuqueibacterota bacterium 4484_219 | reverse complement strand
GTAGAATTGCCAGGAGCTACTATGTTATTTATTTCGGGAACAGCCAGTGTGGATGAGAATGGGAAAACGATTCAACTTTTCGCAACATCACCGAGCTTCTGGCTTCGGAAGGTGCCACCTGGCATGATGTGGTGCGTACGACTTGTTACCTGAGAGACATCGAGCGAGATTACAAAGATTTCAACGAAGTTCGCACCCAGTTTTACAAAGAACTGGGTCTGGATCCACTTCCTGCTAGCACAGGAATTCAAGCCCGCATTTGTCGGGAAGACCTTTTGGTGGAAATCGAAGCCATTGCTATTATTCCACATAACGACTGATATTGCAGAAAATGCAATTGACCAGTCTCTTTCTTTTAACTTTAGGAGGTCCTTACGTTAGGCAAGAACCTTATCGTCGCTACTTTATTGTCCCTCTGGAATATACTGGACCAGGGAGAGAGAAACCAGAGCCTACCGACCTGGATGCTGTTAAGATAGGTCTTATTGCACCCGAATATCGCCTGGTGCCTCCAGGGGTTTCTATGGAGGATCAATATTTTGAAATGGGAAGACATATCATTCAGGGGGCAGTACTGGCGGTGGAGGAAGCCAATGCCAGGGGAGGCTATCGGGGGAAATTACCCTACAAATTAATAAAACGCAATGATCCCGTTTTAGAAGTTAAGGATAGCTGGCTCTGGGGGCCCTTTTCTAACCAGGTGGTTGATCTGGCTTATGAGGATAAAGTATGGGCAATAGTAGGGACTATCGGCGGTGAGAATTCTCATATTCTCATTCGCATCTGCCTGAAGATTGAAATCCCGGTGGTGAATGTTGCAGACACAGATCCCACTTTCCCCGAGACCAAAATTCCCTGGGTCTTCCGCCCCATCGCTGATGACCGCCTGCAATGCTACCTGTTGGCAAAGTATGCTTATGAAAAAATGGGCTATAACCGCATAGCTGCTATAAGAGTTAACGGACGATATGGTCGCGTAGGGATCAAAGAGTTTCGGGAAGCATCGCGACGTTTAGGCCATCCATTACTTTTTGAGTTGCGATATAATTATGGACAAACCGATTTTAGTAAGCACTTGCAACGAATAAAAAATGCCCCGGTGGACGCGGTAATCACCTGGGGAAATGCTGAAGATTCAGCCAGGCTTCTCAAACAGATGCGAGCGATGGGACTGAAGCAACCGCTACTGGCCTCCGATCGAATAGTGTGTGAGAAATTTCTGAAAATTGCCGGGGCAGATGCCGAAGGTGTAGTTGCTGCTTATCCGTGGGATCCTACTCGAGACGACCCACAATTGATTTCTTTTAAGAAACGTTATCAAAAGCGGTTTGGTGAACCTCCTGAAACTTATGCAGCTCACTCATACGATGGGGTAAACATGCTTATTCAGGCTATCGAAAAAGCTGGCCTTAATCGAGCCAAAATCCGAGACGCATTGGATGGGTTCAGAACCAATATCTATCATGGTGTTACGGGGTACATTCCTCTTAATGACGTATATTGTGATGTTGGCCCAATAGCTTTAGCTATCGTGGAAAACGGCAAGTTCGTGTTTAGGTCTGAGGGAAAACTTGGTATTCGACTTTCTAAGTTTTCTGAAAAATAATTGATATTCAACAAAAGATAGAAAAAAAGGGCTCTTGCCATGTGTGGGAAAAAGTTGATTGGCGGAATAGTGTTGTTTGTAGGGATGATATTTACACTTGCTGGAAGTTGGGCACAATCTGGCGATTGCAAGACAAATAAAGATACTACCTTGGACGAAATGCAAAAAGCCAAATATGTAGGTGTCGCTGGATGCACATGCCACATGAAACAATCGCTTGGTAATCAGTATAATGTCTGGATTGGTACAAAGCATTCTCGTTCCTGGGTTGTTTTGCAAAGTTTAGATGCTCGAAAATTAGCTAAGAAGATGGGTATTAAAGGAGAGCCTCAGCAAAGCCCTGCTTGTCTGAAATGTCATGGGTCCGCAGTTTCTTTAGATACTTTGTGCATGGAAGCTACATTTCATATTGAAGATGGGGTACAATGCGAAACTTGTCATGGCCCAGCGAGTCAACACGTTGCGATAAAGATGGGACAAAAAATTGCAGCACCAATGAAACTCAAAATACCGACTAAAGAAGATTGTATGATGTGTCACAAAGAAAAGAAAAGTCATGAAATGTTGAATAAGAAAAAATTTAATATTGACAAAGCCTGGAAGAAAATTCTTCATCCCATCCCTAAAAGTAAATAATTTGCTATATGACAAAAAGATTAAAAAAATCATTTTTTGCCAAAACGATTATTCTCACAATAGGGATTACTTCCATTGTTTTTTTCTCAGGATTGCCTGCAAGAAGGGATTCCGTTTCGGCTTGTATTTCGGCCTGATGATGGTCCCTGGGGTACGGCAGCACGTCAGATGGTAAAGTTGGTTTATGAGGACAAGGTTTGGGCTGTTTTAGGTTCTGTGGATGGTCCCAATACTCACATTGCCGAACAGATTGCTACCAAGGCTTGGGTACCATTGGTAGCACCTACTGCAAGTGACCCTACCTTAACCCAGATCAATATCCCCTGGATCTTTTGCTGTATGCCAAACGATCAGCAGCAAGCTTTAGCCTTGGCTGAATACGTATTTCGTACCAAAGGATACACAAAAATTGCTGGACTGGCAATAAATGATGATTATGGTCGTTTGGGAATGGCTGAATTTGCAGGTCTGGCAAGACGTCTTGGACATCCGCTTTACCTCGAACTTAAATATGAGCACAACCAAGTTGATTTTAGCAAACATCTTGATTTGATCAAACGCTCAGATGTGGAAGCGATAGTTATTTGGGGAACACCCAGAGAAGCAAGTTTGTTTATTCATCAGTTGCGCAGTAGGGGTATGACTCAGGCGGTTTTGGGTGGTGGCGCTTTGGCGACACCTGAACTGTTGCAGGCGGGTAGCTCTGACCTTAATGGTACTATAGTAGTGCTTCCTTACAATCCTTTCCGGGATGACCAAATCACTCAAAATTTCAGAAAAAATTTCAGGGCGAGGTATGGATGTGAACCGGATTTTTTTGCCGCATATTCTTATGACGGAATGCGAATTATCATCCGGGCCATACGAGTAGCTGGATTGAATCGTGTCAGAATTAGAGATGCAATAGCTACTATGACCGGATTTGAAGGGGTGGTAGGAAAGATTGAATTTACCAAAAATGGAATTAATCTTACTACCCCGGTCACCTTAGCACTTATTCACAATGGTAACTTTTCTCCAATTTGTCAATTCTCGCCGTAACTATTCCCTGAGTCTTCAAGGAGCCTGAGGGTTCAATGGATTCCGGAAAATTTTGCTTTTCCCCTTACTCTTCCAGTACTTTTCTTACCTTTTCACTCAATTCAGTTATGCTAAATGGTTTGTGAACAAAGCCTTGTACACCTTCATCAAGTATTTGCTGAGCTGTTCCATTCTGGGTATACCCACTGGCAAGTAATACTTTAACATTTGGGTTAATTTTTTTCAGCTCATGATAAGTTTTTCTACCTCCCATCTTAGGCATAATCATGTCCACGATCACCAAGTCAATTGAACCATTTTTGTTTCCCTCGGTTCTACCATTACCGTTCCCGCTGCTGGAATAATATGATCGGTAAATTTCTGTTCCTTCTTTGCCATTAGCAGCCAAAATTACGGTGTATCCCAGTTTCTCCAGCATGTTTTTTAAGACCTTACGAATGACTTCTTCGTCGTCTATTACCAGGATAGTCTCTTTACCAGTTAAAGGCTTTCTTTCTTGCGGTTTTTGTTCTGTATCTGTTGTTTCGTTAGCAATTGGCAAGTAAATTTTAATGGTAGAGCCTTCCCCGATTTCGCTGTAGACACTAATATAGCCGCCATGATTTTTAACGATACCATAAACCATTGCCATGCCTAGTCCAGTTCCCTTGCCAGGCTCTTTGGTGGTGAAAAAGGGTTCAAATATTTTCGCTTTTGTTTCTTCATCCATTCCACAGCCAGTATCAGTGATGGACAAAAGTACATAGTCGCCGGATTTAGCACCAAGATGACTACGAACATATTCTTCATCTAAATGCACCACCTTGGTTTCTATGTGTAATGTTCCCCCAGCAGAGGAAGGTAAAGTTTCTGAGTCTTGGTTAGGAACTGACATTGCCTGGACTGCATTAATGCAGATGTTCATAATCGCTTGTTCTAATTGTCCAGGATCACCTTTTACTACCGGTAGCTCTTTATCTAAATCGGTAGTAATTTCAATGTTTTTGTCTATTGTTCTGTTCAATAATTTTATCACATTATTGACACAGTGGTTGAGGTTTAGAGGCTGAATTTCATACTTACCGTGGCGTGAAAAGGCTAACAGCTGACTAGTCAATTCAGCGGCTCGCTCTCCAGCTTTTTCGATTAAATCCACATATTCGTAATTTTCATCATCTTTGGAAAGGTTCATTTTAAGTAGTGAGGTATAGCCCAATATGCCACCAAGTAAGTTGTTAAAATCATGAGCAATTCCACTGGCCAGTGTTCCGACTGCTTCCATTTTCTGAACCTGACGTAACTGGGTCTCCAGCTTCTTGCGTTCGCTAAAATCGGTATAGATGGCAATTACCCCTACTACCTTGTCGTTGATTATGATCGGTGCCCCGGTTACAATTACATCAATCGGAGAACCATCTTTCCTATAGCGTACCGTCTCAGTAGGTGGGATGCTTTTTCCTGCCATTGCTACTTTAGTTAAATTATTAGCTTCGTCGAAAGAATCGTCTTTGCCAATCAGATGGTCGAGGTGTTGGCCAAGCGCTTCATCGCGCTTATAGCCAAATAATCTCTCTGCACCAGGATTCCACTCAATAATGTGTTGTTGGTCGTCTAAAGTAACAATGGCATCAGGCGCTGCGGCAATTAACTTTTCCAGGTACAACCTGCGTTCTTCTATCTCACGTATCAGACGTCTTTGTTCAGTGACATCTTTGATAATTTGAATTGTGACCATTTCTCCATTAGTAAGTTTCAAGGGAGAAAAAGTTGATTCTACTGTTCTACCATTGGGGTAAGTAAATTCCGTTCTTTCTATTCGTTTGTTTTCTATTGCCTTTTGTAGAGGACAGTCTGTACAGGGTGTTTTACGCTCAAAGAAACTCCGATAGCAAAATTGGCCTTCAAGTTTTGTTTTACCCACAATTTCTTTCAGAACTTCATTGGCGTGTATGATCTTATGATTTTCAGTTATGATGCACAATCCATCACCGATAGCAGCAAGTATTCCTTTAAGTTTGTCTCGTTCCTGTCTAATTTCCTCTTCGATGCGTTTACGTTCAGTGATGTCACGAACACTGCCCTGGATAGCTAATTCACCCTGAAACATAATGGTAGAAATAGCAAATTCACAAACAATTGTTTGCCCATCTTTACGGAGAACCTTTGCCTCATATCGGGTTGGAGCTGGTTTTCCCTTAGCGCGCTTTCTACCGTATCCTTTTAGACGCTCACGGTCCTCGGGTGCCACCAGATCCCAAATACACATTTTCATTAATTCGTCCTGACTATACCCGGTCATTTGAGATACCTGAGGGTTAACAAATAGGAATCGATCCCCACGGTAAATGTACACTCCCTCCAGTCCATTTTCTACCAGAGAACGATATTTTTCCTCTGACTCCTGTAAGGCCACCTTTTCTTGTTGCAATTCCGCAGTACGTTCTGCTACTTTTTGTTCTAATAGTGAATAAGAAGCTTTTAGCTTTTCTGCCATTTGATTAAAATTATTCGCTAATTCCTGAAACTCGTCTTTAGTATTAATTCCTAATCGATAATCTAACTTGCCATTGCCGATTTGTTTAGCCCCATTTTGCAATATCTGGAGTGGTCGGATGATGAAACGACGAAAGAAATAATTTGTGGTCAAGAATAATCCGGCCAAGAACATGGCTGCTAAACCGGTGAAGACAAAAGCACGGACTTTGGCCGAGGCCAGTGCTTTACTAAGTGGTATTCCCACAAATTTAATTGCCACGTCTCCTACTTGGCGTCTAAATCCACCCCTATCTCCGTATCGTTTGCGAAGAGCCATTGGTGCATCTGCCGGATTCCCATGACAGCGCATGCAAGATGCTTTAAAACGAATCGGGGTGGCGACACCATAATACAATTGACCATTGCGTTCAAGCAGTCCCTGCCATTCTTCAAGTTTTGGATTAGCCTTAAATTGCTCAATAACTTGCCGTTCATGTTCATCAGCCAGATTTATGGAGTTTCGGGGAGTGAGAGCGGCAAATTTGAAATAATAGTCGGGGTACTGTCGCTGAAAACGCTCAATTATACTTCTGGAAATAAAAGTGGTGGACATGGCTTCGGAGATGAAGTTATTTCTGTCGATCAACTTGGAAACCGTGGGACGGAGAACTTCTCTTACATAGCGTTGGGTTGCTTCAATTTCAGCTATTATTCGCCGACACCTCTGATAGGCCTGTCGCTTAACTACACTTTTGAGGTGAAAATATTCCAGAATGCTTACACTAATTCCCAAGGATAAAAAAAGTACTCCAACGGACAAGCTAAATTTGGTGTGTAATTTCATTTATGGCTACCTTAAAAGATAATTCAACCTTAAGACACTTCTTTTATTTTTTCGGAATATTAACCGAAAATCTTGAGTAATTTAAGGTAATAAGTCTTTTATTTTCTGCTTGATTGAATGTTAAGGATTTTGTATATTTAAGGTTGTTGAGATACAAAAATATCATTGTAAACCTATTTTGGTAGGAGTATGGGTAATGTGTGCACATTCGCTATCTAATAACGCTATTTTGCTTTTATCTTGTCGGGATCGCAAAGGGATAGTGGCTGAGATTTCGCAGTTTATTTATGCAAATAATGGCAATATCGTCCATGCTGATCAACATACTGATCCTGATCAGAAGGTTTTTTTCATGAGAATCGAGTGGGAGTTGGCTGATTTCCGAATCCCCCGTAACGAACTGACTAATGAATTTGCACCATTAGCCGAAAAATTTGAGATGAACTGGGAACTGCGCTTTTCGGATCATATTCCCCGAATGGCGATTTTCGTGTCCAGGCATGATCATTGCCTGTATGATTTGCTCATTCGACATCGAGCAGGGGAATTTCAAGCCAAAATCCCCCTGATTATTAGTAATCATCCTGACCTGCGTTCCGTTGGCGAGAGCTTTGGAATCAAGTATTTAGTTTACCCTATTACCCCGGACACAAAACTTGCCCAGGAAGCCAAAGAAATCGAGCAATTGCAATCCCATCAAATAGAGCTAATTGTGTTGGCTCGCTACATGCAAATTCTGAGCAAGGAGTTTGTTTCTCGATTTCCCAATCGAATTATTAATATTCACCATTCATTTCTTCCCGCTTTTGCTGGTGGACGTCCTTATCGTCAGGCCTATGAACGTGGCGTAAAAATTATTGGTGCTACCAGCCATTATGTTACCGAAAAATTAGATGAAGGTCCTATAATTGAACAGGATGTTATTCGTGTAAGTCATCGAGATTCATTGGAAGATCTTATTCGGAAAGGCAGGGATATAGAAAAAATTGTTTTGGCTCGGGCAGTTCGATTACATCTGGAAAATAGAATATTGGTCTATGGTAATAAAACAGTAATTTTCGATTAATTTTTAGTAG
>MZGM01000113.1 GCA_002085035.1 Candidatus Zhuqueibacterota bacterium 4484_219 | reverse complement strand
TCCTGCAATTTTGCTTTGGTACGTTGTCGGTACAGTTGACGTTTTTTATCAATGAGTTCCTGTATTTTCTTTTCAGGTAATTGGATATTATTTTTCTGCAAGATACTACGTCCAATATTATTGGCGCTACTACCTTCTCGCAGATAGACATCCATTGGATCTAACTGAATACCCAGGGGAGAAAAGACTTCGCGCCAGGCCGCAATGTGATAAGGCATAGTATTAGCTACTACGCCGTCAAAGTCCAATAATAGCGCTTGAATCATGTCGAATTCCTTTTCAATTTAACTGGGTTCAACTTGTTCTTTACCGAATTAGAGCTACCATTTCTTTTACGGCGCGGTCTAAGCCTACCAGAACCGCTCTGGAAATAATTGAGTGACCAATATTTAGTTCTTCTATTTTGTCTAACTGGGCTACTGGTACGACATTTTGATAGTTAAGTCCATGTCCGGCGCTAACTGCCAGTCCCAATTTGGAAGCTGCTACTGCCATTGTGTCCAGTTTTTCCAGTTCCTCCATCATCTTATTTTCATCCTCGGCATTAGCATACTCTCCTGTGTGCAGTTCAATAAAGTCTGCTCCTACTTTTGCGGCCGCTTTGATTTGATGAATGTCAGGGTCTACAAATAAACTAACCACAATATTATGAGCCCGTAAGTTGGAGATTACCTCCTGGAGGTAGTCTCCATGAGTCACTACATCTAGTCCCCCTTCAGTAGTAAGTTCCTGACGTTTTTCTGGTACTATTGTCACCATGTCCGGCAACACCTGCAAGGCGATGTTTACCATTTCTTCAGTGGCAGCCATTTCGAGATTTAGATGTGTTTTTACTACCTGACGCAATAACTTCAAATCGCGGTCTTTTATGTGTCGTCGGTCTTCGCGTAGATGACAAACGATGCCATCAGCGCCAGCCAATTCTACCAACACCGCCGCAGCTACTGGATCCGGCTCAACAGTTTTGCGGGCTTCACGTACAGTAGCAACGTGATCAATGTTTACACCTAATCTTGCCATAGTACCTCCAGCAGATTTCTATCCACGGATATTTAATTTGACTAATTGCCAATATTGTGACATGGGGATAAAATGAACTCCCTGCTCAGCCCAACGAGGTAATTCTGCTTGCAGAACGCCCAGAGTTTCTCTACGTGCGTGAGCAATGGCTATTGCATAACCTTGTTTAGTAGCTTTTTTAATTACAAGCTCGAGGTTCTCTTTCGCTCCCAGCGAACTTTGGGGGTTATCTAGATAAGCGTTCATCCGCACTGCCGGAACTCCCATGCGCCGCGCCACCGATATGCCTAAACTTGTGGGATTAGTCATGCTGTCGACAAAATAAAGTCCTTTTTCTCGCAGGGCTTTCATTAACCTGATCAGCGTGAGGCGATCAAGGCTGACCTTTGAACCCATGTGATTGTTTAGTCCTTTGGCTGCCGGAAGCTGGGAACAAGCCCGATTTATTACCTGCCTGATTTGTTTTTCTGACATGCCTACAAACACTGTGTACCCGTTTCGTTCTATTTTAGAATGCAACGGTTCCATGGGTAGATGGATCATTATCTCAAATCCTCGGTCGATGGCTTTTTGGGCCACCTGCTGCGAATACTTCAATCCGGGGATGATTGAAAAAGTGACCGGATAGGGCAAATCTAAGAATCCCCGTACAGTCTCATCATCATAATAACCGAAATCATCAACAATAATAACCACATAGACATCTAACCAGGGCAAATTGTTATCTTCACGGAAGAGAATTTGTCCCACTGTCCGATTTCCCAGACCGAAAGATAGGGAAGTGGTTTTAGTTTTCAGATTTTCTCTGCAATCTATGACTTTGAATTGATTCTTCTTTATGGTACGCAAAGTTTTTAACATGAATAAATCAATGGGGAAATTGGTAGGAAAGTAGATTGTCATCTGCTCCGGGCCTGCATGGTCACCATGTTTTCTTTGAACTTTTTCAAATCCGCGAAACCAACTGATGGGCATAGAGAAGTCCCGACGACTCTGAAGGATGCCTTGTTTCAGCGACAATAATAAAATTTTTGGTGAAATGCTCGAAGCCGAACTAAAATTTTGTTTGCTCATAGGTACTTTTTTGAAATAAACCAACCCCATTCCGATTGCAGAAAGCAAAAGTAGCATGAACCAAAAGAATTGGGGGTTTAGAGATGCTTTGTGCCCGGAGCGTGAAGAGTAAAGACGTTGTTTTGAAATTGAACTTCTTCTCATCCCACCAGCGATTTCTAAGTCTTGCCTCATGAATAGTAATGTTGTTTAAATTTCTACCTTTACTTGTCCTACCAAGAATAAGCCTTGAGGTCGCTCCAACTGGGGTAGTTTTCGATTCCGATATCTCGCCAAAAGTAAATGACCCAGTTCCCGTCATGTTGGCGTGCCAAATGGAATTCACCGCGTCCTTTGACTTCTCGAGGGCACAGATCAGAGGCTATAGTGTGATGTACAGTAAGGTCATATTCGCGGACATAAACCACACTATCTTCGGAGACATAATCTTGCCCCTGCGCTGGTCTGTAAAGAATAAGTGTAACCAGAGAGTCCCTTGGTACCTTAGAGAAAAGCAGGTGGATGTAATTGCTTTCTTTTTGAAAATTCCAATTTTCAAACACTCCGGGATTTCTCTGCATAGCAGCATGATCTGCTTCAAAACGAAAGGTCTTGATGGTAGTAGAGTCAGTTGCTAAACAACGGAGATAATTAGTGGCATTACACTCCTTCATCGCGTTTTTTAGATTATCCATAACGAATTCCGGCGCAGTGGGTGGTATCCATAATGATCGCCGTTGTTGCGGATTCTCGGGCCCGCGGGTAGCAAATGGAGTTTTGCACCCTACTATTAACAGACAAATAAACAAATTTGCTACTATTGGTCTCAATAAAATGAGGCCCTTGAAAGCTTTCACTTGTTGATTCCGGGATTATGTGGTTGATACTTACCACGTCGTTGCAAATTAATATAGAATAATTTACTCTTTTTTTCAAGCACTATTTTTGCTGCGAACCTTTCTTATTGACTTTTTCTAAATCTTTAGATATATTGTTATCGGTACTGAATTGCGATGATTTCGATAAATTGATTAGGGAGGTGTGTATGGTTGATGTTAAAGGGATTGATAGATTATTAAGTTTCAGTGAGGATGAATATTTTGTGGTTAGTGTTTATCTTAATGTAGATGGTAAGCGATTTACCAAAAGGGATTGGGAAACTTTACTGAAAGATTTAATCAAAGATCGGAGGAAGCAACTCCAAGCCGAGCCGATTCCATCGGCGGTGAGGAATGCACTGGAAGGCGATTTTGAGCGCATTCAGCGTTTTTTCAATCAGGAGTACTCTGGAAAAGGAGCAAAGAGTGTGGCATGTTTTTCTTGTTTGAAAAAAAATCTGTGGCAGGTTTACTATCTTCCTCAGCCGGTGCGCAGTCGCTTGATCGTCAGCCATCAGCCTTATTTGCCTCCTTTGCTAACCCTGCTTACGGAGAACAAGCATTATTGTGCCGTGTTGGTTAGTCGTGAAAAGGCACGAATTTTCAAATCCTATCTGGGTGAAATCGAAGAGTGTTCTGAGATATTCGACGAGGTGCCAGGGAAAGTGAGAATAGCAGGATGGTATGGATTGGAGGAGAGACGGATCGAGCGTCATATTGAAGATCATGTACATCGTCATTTGAAAAAAGTAGCCGATGCCTTAGCGAGGTTGTTTAAGGTTCAGCCTTTTGATGGGTTGATTATTGGCGGTCGTCGGGAGATTCTGCCAGATTTTGAACATCACTTGCACACATATCTTAAAGAACGGATTATTGGCAGGATAAATGTGGAGCCAGAAACTGAACTTCCTATTATTTGGGGGGAAGTTGGTAAGGTGATAAGCCAGTTTGAGAAGGCTCAAAAAGAGAAACTGGTTCAGCGTGTCATGGAGGAATCACAATCTGGTGGTTTAGGAGTGATTGGCCTGAAGGAAACCCTAAAAGCTCTTTGGCAGGGACAAATAAGTACCCTGTTAGTGCAGGAAGGACTTTCTCTTTCTGGATATGTGTGCCCAAAGTGTGGCTATATGAGTGATAACGAGAATTACTGTCCTTACGATCGACTTGAGATGAGAAAAACGCCTGACTTGATGGAGGAGGTTGTCGAAGCGGCTATGATTCAAAATTGTGAAATTATCCACGTTTCAGAATCACAGGTTGGAGAAATGGCAGGTTTGTTAAGATTTAAGATCTAATTTGAGGTGATGTATGGAAAACAGTGAGTTACGCCGCGATCCTATCACGGGTCGTTGGGCAATTATTCTTATGGATGAAAAAATTGATTTTGACAAGCTCCTAAGCTCAAAATCGCACAGAGAGCGTTCTAACGAAGTTAAAGCTTGTCAGTTTTGCGAAGGGCGGGAGGATCAAACTCCGTCAGAAATTTTTGCTCTTCGCCATCCTAATACTGAACCCAATGCTCCTGGTTGGCAGGTAAGGGTGATACCCAACAAAAGGCCGGTTTTGCAAATCAGAGGTGACATCGATAATCGTGCTGTTGGTATTTACGATGTCTTGAATGGTATTGGTGCTCACGAACTTCTTATCGAACATCCTCAGCATTTTGTCAATATTCCCGATTTCCCCCTTGAGCAGATGAAAGGTGTACTGTCGACCATGCAGAATCGTATTGTCGAATTGAAAAAGGACCCACGATTCCGTTATATTATTGTTCACAAAAATTATGGTGAAGCTTCTGGTACCACATTAGAACATGCTTATTCTCATATTATTGCTTTACCGGTAACACCAGGCAGAGTAAAAAACGAACTCATGGCAGCGAAAGAATATTATTCTTTCAAACAGCGTTGCATATTTTGTGATGTCGTGCGTCAGGAGTTGGAGCAAAAGGAGCGAATTGTAGCAGAGGACGGAAATTTTTTGGCTTTTACTCCCTTTGCATCGAGACGGCCGTTCGAAGTATGGATGCTACCAGAAAAGCACGAAACCTTCTTTGAACAAAATTCTAATCAGGGTGCTCTGGCTAGTATGCTAATAACTGTGATGGGTAAAATTCGGCAGATGTTGAAAAATCCTGATTACATTATCACTCTTCACAGTGGTCCAAACATTAATGTCAGTCGAAGACGGGGCTACTGGAAAACTTTGAAGTCGGATTTTCACTGGCATCTGGAAGTTGTTCCTCTTTTGCGCAGCTACACCAGTTTTGAACTGGGTTCGGGTTTTCCGATTAATTCAGTGCCACCAGAAATAGCTGCCCGAGTGTTGCGCGAAGAAACGGTAACCCAATTATTAAGGAGGATGAAAGTATGACAACGATCGTCGATGTTGCTGGTCGAGAGATTTTGGATTCGCGGGGTAATCCGACTGTAGAAGTAGAGGTCTTACTTGAAGGTGGTGCCTTTGGACGTGCAGCCGTGCCGTCAGGTGCCTCTACTGGGGAACATGAAGCTTTAGAGCTACGCGACAATGATAGCCAGCGTTACAGTGGTAAAGGTGTACTTAATGCTGTAAAAAATGTTAATGAGACAATTGCTAACGAGATTATTGGATTGGATGCGACACAGCAGGCATTTATCGATAAGTATCTGATTGAATTGGATGGGACAGAGAACAAGTCGAAATTTGGTGCCAACGCTATTCTGGGAGTCTCATTGGCAGTTTGTAAAGCAGCAGCCGAGGCCTTTGAGTTGCCCCTTTACCAATATATTGGGGGAGTAAATGCACGCACTCTTCCCGTGCCCATGATGAATATTCTTAACGGTGGAGTTCATGCTGATAACAATGTGGATTTGCAAGAGTTTATGATTTTCCCGGCCGGGGCCGATTGTTTCGCCGAGGCACTGCGCTATGGAGCCGAGGTTTTTCATACTCTTCGCTCGGTACTGAAGCAAAAAGGTTACAGCACCGGGGTAGGAGACGAAGGCGGCTTTGCACCAGATTTAAAATCCAATGAGGAAGCTATCCAGGTTATGCTCGAAGCTATTGAAAAAGCTGGGTTCCGTGCTGGTAAAGATATTTATCTGGCGCTTGATCCGGCAGCCAGTGAGTTCTTCGATACGGAAAAGAAGAAATATATTCTTAAATCAGAGAATAAAGAACTCTCACCTGAACAAATGGTCGATTATTATGCCAATTTAGTTAAACAATATCCTATCGTCTCTATTGAAGATGGTATGGCAGAGGATGACTGGGAAGGGTGGAAAATTATTACCGAAAAGTTAGGTAACAGCATCCAACTGGTTGGTGACGATGTTTTTGTTACCAATACGAAGAGATTGCGACAGGGGATTGACCAAGGAGTTGCTAATTCTATTTTGATTAAAGTTAATCAAATCGGTACGCTGACGGAAACATTGGAGGCTGTTGAGCTTGCAAAACGGTATGGCTACACTGCGGTAATTTCCCACCGTTCAGGGGAAACCGAGGATAATACTATTGCTGACATAGCTGTAGCCACTAATGTGGGAATGATCAAAACCGGATCGCTCTGCCGCAGTGAGCGGATAGCCAAATACAATCAACTGCTGCGCATCGAAGAAGAACTGGGTGAAATTGCCAAGTTTCCCGGTATTCAGGCAATCAAGCAATGGGATTGAGTTGACAACCGAGCACAAGAAAACCTGAGATTCACCCCGTGAGATAGTCAACCGTATCTTACGGGGTGAAGATGATTAAAAGTACGTTTTGGGGATCGGTAGCATCTGTTGATGAATTTCTGCCAAAATCACAATGAAAGATATGTCTAATCGAATTGGGATATGGACAATATCGTTACTTTGTGTATTTCACTTTCTTTTTTTGCTAAAGTTTTTCGCTCCTGCTATTTCTACCCCGGACGCACAAGGATATTTTACCCAGGGAAGAATAATTGCGACACATGGTCAGACTTTTTTCACTCCTCAGAACAATCTTCAGTACATCGGGCCTCATTGGTATAGTCAGGATGGACAAAAATATTACACTACTTTTCCTCCGGGGTTTCCTTGTCTAATAGCTATTGCTTATAAGCTATTTGGTGCGAAATCAACCTTTCTGGTAAATCCGATTTTGGCGTCGGTGAGTTTGTTGATTTTTTTCTTCTTATGTAAAAACTGGCTTTCTAACAGCTGGTCTTTGGTAGCAGTATTTCTACTGGCAATAAATCCTTTTTACAACGAACACGCACTATTTGGTGATTCACACACTTCAGTAGTCTTCTTCTTCCTCGTGGCTTTGTTATTCTTAATGAAGGCAATTAAAACAGACAACTGGATTTATGGAATTATTTCGGGGCTGGCTATAGGTGTAGTTCCTGCAATTCGTTATGCCGAGTTTGTTCTCTGTATTGTTTTTAGCGGATACATCTTTTGGCAATTTCATGCCAAACAACTGTCTTTACGAACATGTGTTTCATCTATCGTCGGTATAGTAATAGTACTTACCCCGTTGGCTGTACGAAACCAGATAGCCTTTGGTAAGTTTTGGATAACAGGTTACAGTCAGCTAAATACTCAGGCATTATTCGGATTCAATTACTTAATTGAGCATTTCATTCCGTTTATTATGCTACTTGTAACTGCTGGAATGGGAATACTATTCCTGTTCAGTATCGGCGGCTTTGTCAGACTTTTGAAAGACCCCAACACTAAGTCTATTGGTATTTATTTTCTATTGTCCATAAGCATTTTAACATTGACCTATATGGCTTATTTTTGGCCACCTGACCCACAAACAATGCGTTTTTTATTGCCAACCTTCCCGATTTACACCATAGCGGCAGTTTACTTTATTAGCCAGCTAAAGGGGAAATATCAAATTATTTACCTGTCAATTGCTCTTCTTGTGTCCTTACCGTGGGGAGTGTCTG
>MZGM01000112.1 GCA_002085035.1 Candidatus Zhuqueibacterota bacterium 4484_219 | reverse complement strand
CTCGTAATGGCACAGAATTAGATTTGCAGCAGTTATCTGGAGAAAAGTTTCAGAATTCAGTACTGGAGTTTTCGGCTGAAGGTTCAAAAGTTTTTGTTGGTACTGGTTCAGAATATTTTGAGCTAACAAAGTCGATAGATAATGATTCGAGTAGATAAAAAATTTTGTGTACAAGTAGGTGTGACAGGGTTTATTATCCTTCATCTACTAATTTTAGTGCCTTGCCTGGTTGCTTCATCTTTAAATAGCTCAGAGAGTTACAATTGGCCGCTTAAGCCATTCTCTGAACAGCATTGGATTAATGGTACTTTTTGTGAGAACCGACCTAATAACAACATGTTGCGCCATCATTTTCATAATGGTATTGATATTCACCTCCCTCAAAATGGGGAGGTGTACTCAGTAATCGACGGTATGGTTACTGCTATCGATCCATACAAAAACGGTGGCTACATTCGAATTGGTCGTTTTGCTTATGTTCATGTTGTTCCCAATCCTTCGCTTCAGGTAGGGGATATGGTAAAGGCCTACGAGACCATCATCGGAGTTACCGATTCACATAATCATCTTCATTTTGTTGAAGGCTATCCCGGTGATGAAGTCAATCCATTGCGAGAGGATGGTGGTTTGAGGCCATTTGAAGATAAATTTGCCCCGATAGTGAAATATGTTCATTTTTATATCCATGGTACTGCTACCCGATTTCCAACTAACCGCGTTTCGGGCTACGTGGATATTGCCGCATGTGCATCGGATCGCACCGATGACGGCCCCATGGGCGATAACAATGGCATCTATCGCTTAGGCTATCAAATTTTTGCCCAAGATGGAACAACGCCTGTTTCAGAGCCGATTGTCCCATTTACTTTCAACCGTAAGCCCGATGATTCTTACATCAAAAATGTCTATGCTTCGGGTTCCGACCTCAGTACTTACGTGTATCTTCCAAGCAATCGCATCGACCAGAGGGACTATTGGGATACTACTCAACTTCAACCAGGACGATATGTGGTGGGAGTGTTTGCTGAAGACACAGGTTTTGGTTCAGATACTTTAAAAATTCCGGTCACGGTTGTGACGCCAGATTCTATTCCCCCGTTACCACCGCGATGGAAGGCGTTGATTATTGATGATCGAGGAAACCTGATTTTGAGTTGGGAAACTACTTCCTCCGCCCAGGGCCAGGCAGACTGGCTCATCTATCCGGACTGGACAGATGGACAAAATGACTCTTCTGACGTAGCCGGATTCCGTCTGTATTACAGCTATGACGGACAAAACTGGTATTTGCAGCAGAATGAGCAGATATTAGCCGATACAGTACGGCAGATACGACTTACAGGTTTCAATTTACAGCAGCCAATTTTTTTTCGATTAACGGCTGTGGATAATGCTGCTATTTGTAATGAAAGTGAGCCATCGGAAATCTATGGAGTACGCAAAAGTTCATCTGTAAAAAGAGTTTTGATTGTAGATGCTGTTGATCAGATAACAAATGAAAATAGTGTTACTTCCCGAAATCACGTTTTACAATATCAGCAATTGCTAATGCAATTGGGCGATTATGGTTTTGAAGTTTGTACCCAGCAGGCGATTCGGGATGGAATGGTGAATATTGAACAGTACGATTGTCTACTTTACTTTTTTCATCATGATAGTAGTAGCCAGGAGATACTATCTGTACAGGAGCAAAAGGCTTTACAGGAGTATTTGCAGCAGGGGGGAGCAGTTTTTATTAACGGAGGAAACCTTGGGGAAGCGGCTCTTACAGACAGTAATGAAATTGCAATGCGTAAGTTCTATAAAAATGTACTGATGGCTGAATATGGTGGTAAGGTAGCTGTAAATGGTCAAATTACTGGATGTGCTGGTAGTGTCTTTTCAAATTTGCAGATTTATTTGACAAATGACTTGTTTTCTCAGTGGATTGAAAGTCTATTGCCTCAAGGAGAAGCCCAGGCTACATTTGCACTTTATGATTCTATTGTTGTAGGATTACAATATTGTGGTAGGTTTAATCAATTTCCTCGGGAAGGAAGATTAGTATATTTAACATTTCCCCTGGAAGACATTGTCGATGAGAATGTTCAGTGTACAGTACTGAAACAAATACTGGGATTCTTTTTTTCGGTTTCCACCCATGACAGACCAGAAGTTGGAAGGCAGCGCGACACCGCCCTCCAGCCGCAGTATTCATTGACATGTTACCCCAATCCGTTTGGTCGTGGTTTTGGACAGGAAGCTTCTGGTAGTGAGATTACTACCATCCGCTTTGAATTGCCAGAACGTCAGGATGTGGTGGTGACTATTTACAACATCCTTGGTCAAAAGGTACGAACGCTTTTTAGGGGTATCTTGGCAGCTGGGTCTCATACCTTGATTTGGGATGGAAGTGATGAGACCGGGGAGGTAGTTCCCAGTGGCATCTACTTTTGCCAATTTCAGACAAAATACGGTATTATCACAAAGAAGATTCTTTTTCTGGGTTCATTAACAGATTAATCAACAAAAAGAAGGAGAAAAAGCGGTGAACAAGTACGAAGGGAAATTAGGTATTTTAGTAGGTGGTGGTCCTGCCCCAGGAATAAATGGGGTAATCAGTGCAGCGACTATCGAGGCGCGTACTCAGGGATTGGAAGTTACCGGAATTTATGATGGATTCCGGTGGTTGGTCAAGGGTGATGTTTCTCATATTATTCCGCTGGAAATACGGAATGTTTCCCGGATTCATTTTACGGGTGGTTCAATTCTGCGTACTTCCCGTGAAAACCCTACTAAGAGTGAAAAAAATCTTGAAATGGTAGTAAATACACTTAAAAAATTACAAATTAAATATCTTATTGCTATTGGGGGTGATGATACCGCTTTTGCTGCTAGTCAAATTTGCAAAAAAGCGAATGGAGAAATTAGGATTGCCCATGTGCCCAAAACTATTGACAACGACTTACCCCTTCCTGGTTACATGCCTACTTTTGGTTTCGAAACCGCGAGGCATGTGGGAGTCTCTCTGGTTCATAATTTGATGGAAGATTCTCGTACTACTAATCGCTGGTATTTAGTTGTAGCCATGGGACGGAAAGCCGGGCACCTGGCGTTAGGTATTGGCAAGTCCGCTGGTGTAACCAACATAATTATTGGTGAAGAGTTCGTTCCTCTTGAGCGCAAAATAACTATTAAAGAAGTCTGCGACATCTTAGAAGGTTCGATATTGAGGCGGAGAAGTATGGGTATTGAACATGGGGTAGCAGTAGTGGCCGAAGGGATCGCAGAAAGATTAGATGTGGAAGAATTAAAAGATATTGAAGGTGTCAGAATTGATTATGATGATTATGGACATATCCGTTTGTCGGAAATTGATCTGGGGAAAATATTAAAATATGAATTAGAACGTCGATTTGCCCAAAGAGGAGAAAAATTCCGGGTAGTGGAATCAAATATTGGGTATGAGTTACGATCAGCTCCCCCCATTCCTTTCGATTGTGAATATGTTCGCGATTTGGGTTTTAGTGCCGTTAAGTTCCTACTAAGTGACGATCCACAATGGCGAGCTTTGAACGGTGCTATGGTGTGTGTGGAAAAAGGGAAAATGCTACCTATACCATTTGATGAACTCCTCGATCCTAATACTGGCAAGATGAATGTGCGATTAGTAGATATCAATACGGATTCCTATGCTGTGGCCAGGGAGTATATGATCCGTCTGGAACGCGAAGATTTTGAATATCCAGACCAATTGGAACGATTAGCAGCTATTGCTAAAATGACTCCCGAGGAATTCAAAAAGAGGTTTGGTTATCTGGTAGGTATCAATACGTAATCGGCGAAGTTGTAAACCTATCTAAATTGCATCTTTGCGTTTCGAATGATTTCGGAAAATGCAAGGAAGTGAAAATATTATGCGACGAACCAAAATTATCTGTACCCTTGGTCCAGCCAGTAATCGGTTTGAAATTATTGCTGCTTTTGTTAGAGCCGGGATGAGTATTGCCCGGCTCAATTTTTCTCATGGTACCCATGAAGAGCACGCTGAACTTATCCGCATGTTACGCCAGGTTAGTGAACAAGAAGGAAAACCGATTGCTATTTTACAGGATTTGCAGGGCCCAAGGATTCGGGTGGGGGAAATTCCTACTGGCACCATGGAGTTGAAAAATGGTGAGTTTGTAGTTATTACTACTCGGGTAATCTCAGACCGCTCTGTCTCGCAGCCCCAGAAATTCATTCCTACTACCTACGAAAATTTACCTAAAGATGTGAATCCTGGAGATCGGTTACTTCTGGATGATGGCCTTTTGACCTTGGAGGTACGGGCAATAGAGGGGGACGATGTGCAATGTGTGGTAATCGATGGTGGAGAGCTTAGTTCACACAAGGGAATGAATTTACCCGGAGTGAAATTGAGCACCCCTACTCTTACCGCAAAGGATAAAAAAGATCTTGCCTTTGGAGCAACTCATGGAGTTGATTTTATTGCTCTCTCATTTGTTCGCTATCCAAATGATGTTCGACAAGTACGAAAAGAATTAGCTAAGCATGGAGCATCTGTTCCAGTGATTGCTAAATTGGAGAAACCAGAGGCGATAGAAAACCTTGATGAGATTCTTGATATTAGTGATGGAGTGATGGTTGCGCGCGGCGATCTGGGAGTAGAAATAGGACCTGAGCAAGTTCCAATAATTCAAAAGGAAGTTATTCGTAAAAGTATCCAAAAAGGCAAGCCAGTAATTACTGCTACCCAGATGTTAGAGTCCATGCGTTTCCATCCCCATCCTACTCGTGCTGAGGCTTCCGATGTTGCTAATGCTATTTTCGATGGTACTGATGCTGTAATGCTATCTGGGGAAACCGCAGCAGGTAACTTTCCGATAGAAGCTGTGCAGACGATGGCAAAGATTATCGATGCTGCGGAGGCTCAAGTGCAATACAAAGCTCGTGTTTATTCAAATTCTCACGATAGAGGTAATCTTTCCTTTCCAGATGCTGTTAGCGATGCTGCCTGTCGAGTAGCGTGGGAACTAAAGGCTAAAGCCATTGTAGCTTTTACCCAATCAGGTTTTACTGCTCGATTAATCTCAAAGTACCGTCCTGTTACTCCCATCATTGCTTACACCTTGCAACCAGAGATTCAGCGACAGTTAGTACTCAATTGGGGAGTAAAGCCCCAACTGATGGAACGAATTACCTCCATTGATGAAATGATTGCCAAGGTGGAGTGCGGGTGCTCCTATCGGCCGTGGTCGTACCACTAATCTGATGACTATCCATCGCATTGGAGGTGAATGAGAAAAAAAGAAGACAAGTAATTGTGTAGCCAAATAAAGGAGGTTATAACCTGGTCTGCTTCAAAAATCTTTTTACAGGATGTCTAGAATGTAATTCTCAAGGGAAAAAGCTGGGGAGGTTTTTCTAATGCATGAATGGGCGTTGGCAGAAGCAGTGGTTTCTACTGCACTCAAAGTAGCAAAGGAAGAGAAACTTTCAGAAATTACTAAGATTGAAATCAAGATGGGGGAATTGCAACAGATTGATTTAGAAGCATTTGAGTTTGCTTTAAAGGAAATTATTAAGCCTGAAAATCTATTGTTGAGAAATGCAGAGATAGAATTTAATACAGAAAAAGCCGTTCTAAAGTGTCGGGTTTGTGGATATCGATGGGCTTTTGATGATGCTGCGCAAAAATTAAGCGAACAGGAATCTGAATCAATCCACTTTATTCCCGAAACTGCTCATGTTTATCTAAAATGTCCTAAATGTGAAAGTCCCGATTTTGAGATCGAAAAAGGGCGTGGGGTTTGGATAGAATCGGTTGAAGGAGGGTAATTTTAAATGGATCCC
>MZGM01000111.1 GCA_002085035.1 Candidatus Zhuqueibacterota bacterium 4484_219 | reverse complement strand
AAAAAAGATATTCTTTTTTGTTTCTTGGTACATTCGCCATGTCAAATCAAATAGAAAAAATCAAAGAAATAAAAAGAAAATATGAAAAAGACTGGTTGGCCATTGACAACGTAGTTGCAGTTGGCGTAGGCAGAACCTCTGATGGTAGCATTGGCTTGATTGTTTCCGTAAAAGAAAATGCCGGTAAGATTCGCAAACAAATCCCTTCCAAAATAAACGGGATAGTAATCGAAGTGCAAGAAACTGGTGAAATAAAGGCATTATAGTTCCCCGAGTAGGGACAAAAAGCATCAGCCAAGTAGCAAATCCCACAATTTGATTACTTTTTACTGGAGGAAAGGACATTTGACCATGAAAGAACCCAAACCATTTGTTCCGGCAAGCGTAGTAATGCGGGATTTCAATCTCAAAACAATTACACTGGGAGTGTTGCTCGGTGCTATTTTTGGCAGTGCCAACGCCTACCTCGGACTAAGGGTAGGATTAACCATCAGTACGGCAATTCCGTTGGCGGTTGTTTCAGTAGCTATATTGCGGTTATTAACACCGGTTTTCGGACGTTCAACTATTTTAGAATGCAATATTTCCCAAACCGCTGGTTCGGCCAGCTCTTCTCTGGCTTCGGGAATCATTTTTACAATTCCCGCTCTGTTTATCTGGGGGTATGAGCCACCTTTATTCCAGATGACACTATTGGCAATATGCGGCGGTATTTTGGGTGTGTTGTTTATGATTCCTTTGCGAAGTTTTTTGATTGTAAAGGAACATTACACACTCCCCTACCCAGAAGGCACTGCCAGTGCCGAGGTGTTGATTGCTGCTTCGGAAGGCGGGTCAACTGCAAAAAACGTCTTTAGAGGGTTAGGGATTGGTGCGCTTTATAAAGGATGCATTTCGCTGTTTTACCTCTGGCCATCTAAAGTCATGATTCATCTTCCCGTCATCAAAAAAGCGGTAGTCGGGGTATCGACTACTCCGGCATTACTGGGTGTGGGCTACATTCTGGGCAGACGCATTGGCACAATTATGGTCGGGGGCGGATTGATTTCCTGGGTTTTGATTATTCCGTTTATAGCTTGGAAATTTGGAGACGCCGAAATCTGGCAGAACACTTTGATCTATCTGCAAACCAAAGGCCTTGACCCCTCGATCACCAAAATAGGACAATTGTCAGCCAAACAAATCTGGGAGGGTTACATTAGGATCATCGGAGCTGGTGCAGTAGCCTCTGCAGGCCTGATTACTATTGCAAAATCGATCCCCACTATGGTCGAATCCCTAAAACTCGGCCTGCGCGAATTGAAATCCAGCGCAATCTCCCTCGACAGAGGTAGATTGCGGACCGAACGCGATCTATCATTAAAATACGTGATTCTGGGGGTTGCCTCCATTGCAATGTTGATCACCTTCATCTCTGGCATCATCGGACACGATACCACCATAATAATGCGATTTTGCAGCGCCCTGGCAATTATCCTCTTTGCCTTTTGTTTCGTTACTGTCTCTTCGAGAATAGTGGGATTGATTGGCGTTTCCTCCAATCCTACCTCGGGAATGGCTATTGTGACTCTCCTAGGAACGGGATTAATTTTCAAATTATTGGGCTGGACCGATTTGACGGGGAAAATCACCGCACTCACAGTTGGCACCATCGTCTGCATCTCAGCTTCAATCGCTGGAGATATTTCCCAAGATCTGAAGACAGGCTTCCTCATTGGTGCAACCCCTCGAAAACAACAAATTAGCGAGTTGTTAGGCGCCGCTGGCTCAGCTCTATTTGTCTGCTTGGCAGTCTACTATCTGGGAAAAGCCTATGGTTTTGGCACCGAAGAACTGCCAGCTCCCCAAGCCACCTTGATGAAAACAGTACTTGATGGCGTCCTGGATGGAAATCTTAGATGGGACTTAGTGGGCATTGGAGCAGCATTCTCTGTGTTGGTCCTTCTGTTCAAAATCCCCCCTCTACCTTTCGCTGTTGGCATGTACCTTCCCCTTTACACAATGACCCCCGTTTTCATCGGAGGACTGTTGCGACATTTTATTGAAAGAAAATACGGCAAGACAAAAGAAGAGGTAGAGAAAGGAAAGGATCAGGGAATTCTTCTGGGTTCAGGATTTATTGCCGGCGAGGGGTTGATGGGTGTGGTCATCGCCATCATAGCGGTGATTATTTCTAAAACGCCTAAGTATTTAGAAATCCATTATTCATCCCAATTGTTAGCCAATCTGATATCGGTAATCGTTTTCTCTGGGTTGGGATGGTTCCTTTACAAAGTGGCAGCACAATCGAGACGGAGATGATAACTACAAATTCTCCAGAAAGTAATTCGTTATTTTGGTGAATAAGTGAATACGAGCATTCTGTCCCCGAATGCCGTGTTTTTTGCCAGGATAGAGCATCAAGTCAAACTGCTTGCAGGCTTTGATTAACTTATCGGCCAACTGGACGGCATTCTGAAAATGAACATTATCATCAGAGGTGCCGTGACAAATAAGCAGTTTCCCTTTCAAATTGGCAACCTGATTTACTGGTGAACTCACTTCATACCCCTCGGGATTATCTTTGGGCAACCCCATGTAGCGCTCGGTATAGATAGTGTCATAGTCACGCCAATCAGTTACTGGAGCCACCGCCACTCCTACTTTGAAAACTTCTGGTGCATTGAGCATAGCATAACAGGTCATGTAGCCCCCATAGCTCCAACCCCAGATACCAATACGCTGGCTATCCACATAGGGTAACGATTTTAAATATTCCACACCGCAAAGTTGATCCTTGAGCTCCACTTCACCAAAGCGATGGTAGATAGTGGTTTCCCATGCCTTGCCGCGACCGTAGGAACCACGATTGTCCAAACTGAAGATAATGTAGCCTTTTTGTGCCATCATCTGGTGCCAAAGATAGCCACTACCACCCCAGGCATTGCGCACCACCTGAGCATGCGGACCACCATAAATATGCACAATAACGGGATATTTTTTGGTGGAATCAAAATCTGCCGGTTTAATCATCATGGCGTGCAAAGTAACACCATCTTCGGTAGTAATGATTAAAAATTCCGGTGTGCTCAACACATATTCCTGCAATTCTGCCACCTGATTTTCGGCAATGAAAGCGACTCTTTCGCCATTCGCTCGATGCAGACTGAGCTGAATGGGAGTGACAACGGTAGAGTAGTAATCAAGATAATGACGGCAGTCCGGGGCCATGACAATATGGTGAGTTCCATCTCTGCTGGTAAGACGTTTAAACCCGGAACCATTTAATTTAATTCGGTAGAGATGGCGTTCCAAAACATCTTTCTCGGTAGCAGTAAAGTAGACTATTCCTTTTTTCTCATCAATACCACAAAGACTCACTACCTGCCAATTCCCACTGGTAAGCTGACGCAATAACTTGCCATCAATATTATAAAGGTAAAAGTGCCGAAACCCGTCCCGCTCCGATGACCATAGGAAACGTTTGCCATTTTTTAAGAAGTATAGATGGTCATGCAAGTTTATCCAATGCGAGTCTGTTTCTCGCAAAACACAGCGGGACTTTCCAGTAGTCGCATCAGCAAATAGTAAATCCAATTGATTCTGGGCGCGGTTGAGTCGCTGAATTGCCAGGGTTTTTCCGTCCGGTAACCACATGACACGTGGGATGTAAATATCCGTATCTTTGCCGACATCCATCCAAATCGTCTGAGGATTTTTCAGTGCTACCACTCCTACCCGCACGATCGGATTGGGATCGCCAGCTTTGGGATATCTTTCTGGTTCTATCACCGCATGATAGGGAATAAAATCGACGATGGGATATTCTGGCACTGGCCTTTCATCCATCTGCAAATAGGCCACATATCGGCTGTCTGGCGACCACCAATAGGCAGTGGTAATCTCCAACTCTTCCGGATACACCCAGTCCAACTTGCCATTCATCACATCCTTGTACCCATCAGTGGTAAGGGTAAATTCTTGCCCTGTTTTCAGGTCAATTGCGAAGAGGTTGTAATTGCGCACAAAGCTGACGTAGCGGCCATCAGGTGAAAATTTGGGCTCCTCTTCCATCTCCTTGGTAGCGGTAAGCCGTTTGAGAGTGCCTGTCGAAAGATGGTACAGAAACAAGTCACCTTGTAAAGGAAAAAGAAGGTGACTACTGGTAGGCGACCAAATATAACGCCTGATTTGAAATTGAGATTTGCCTTCTTCCTCTTCGGGTGGAATTTTTTCTCCTTCTAGTAGCAGTTTTTTTGAATCGACCAGCAGGGCGCGCTTGCCAGTTTTTACCTCGTAATACCAGATGTCCATCTGGCCAGCTTTATTAGGCTGGAGGTAAGTAATCATTTCTCCATTTGGGCTCCATTGCAAACCTCGGGGCAATTGACCACTGAGACTGGGTTTACTATAGATGCGCTCCACGGTAAGTTGTTTCTTACCCTGCTGTGCCAAAACCGTCGAAAAAACCACCAGTCCCAAACACCCAACAATCGTTAACAGGCTAACAAGTAAGGCAGAGGCTGTTAATGAACGCCTTCGAGCTTTCTTATTACCCGACTGATAGCAATCCATTTTTCCCACCATCAGCTTATGAAAAAGAAATTCAAAACTTTTGCCCAAGAAATTCTCAAGAGTTTTTTTCTAATGTTCATAAAAAACAAAGCGATAAGAACAATTCCTATCGCCTCATTAACACTGCTGCTTTTTCCTTGCGCTTCGACTACTTTAGTGGGCCCTGAGGGACTCGAACCCCCGACCAGCTGATTATGAGTCAGCTGCTCTAACCAACTGAGCTAAGGGCCCAACTTACAACGTAATATTATAATAATTTTGTCTCCAAATTGCAAGAGTTTTTTCTCACAATAGCCGATCTCCTTAGCTGACTTGAGAAACGCAAGCTGGGCTCACTCTCACCCCAAATATCAGCTCATTAACCACTCCAACCGAATCTTTCTAACAATTCGACTTCAGCACTCTATTCTTTCAACCCTGTTGCCGCTATTCCACCAACAAAATATCTTTGTAAGAATACATAGAGCACCACCACAGCTCTTAGCAATATGAAAGACAGGTACCAAGGTAGCCTCGGCTGGGATGAAAAGCGTTACGACCAATGCATAAAGAATCAGTCTCTTGCCAGGAAAATCAGTTCTGGTTATGGCGAAGGCAGTCATGGAAGTTGTCCACAAGACCAGAAGCAATACTGCGCCAGTAATAATCAAGCTGTTCTTAAAATAGGTGCCGAAATTACCTTTGGTCCACGTTTCAAGGTAATTTGCCCAATGGGGAGTCTCGGGAATAAGTGCCGCTGGATCCTCCGTTACCTCAGGCATCGTCTTAAGCGATGTGGAAATCATCCAGACAAGAGGATATAGACATATTATAGACCATAAGATAAGGACTATATAAAGCGGGAATCGAGTAAATCTTCTCATAATATTCATTCTATCGTCCTATCCTGCCCATCTTAAGCTGAATAAATGTGAAGATTGCAATAACCACAAATAAGCCCATGCCTATTGTAGCAGCATAGCCTTGTTGAGCGACCACACTGGCTCCCAGGCCCCTGCCAGCAAAGCCGTACTTGAACATATAATCCGTAACCACCTCACTTGCATAATACGGCCCGCCATTGGTCATCACATTAACTATATCAAAGACTTTAAAACTACCAATGACTGAAAGCATCACTATGATCAGTGCAATAGGCTTGAGCATGGGAAGCGTCACATGCAAAAGCTGCTGCCAGCTACCTGCTCCATCTATCTTGGCAGCGTCGTAAAGATATTTTGGTATCGACTGGAGACCTGCCAGGAAGAAGACCATGTTTATCCCTAAGTCGTGCCATATCGCCACCCCGATGACAGTGTATAGAGCCGTACTTGGCTCTCCCAACCAATCGCGGAACTGACTTATCAATCCCAACTTCATTAGGATAAGATTGAATACACCCTCAAAGGGCGAGAATATTCCTACGAAGACTATCCCCATTACCGCCATGCTTGTCACTACTGGTAGAAAGAAGATGGATCGAAAGAGATTTTTCCCCTTCAGCTTGGAATTTAGAACTACTGCGGCACCCAGGGCTAAGCTAAGCTCAATTACCAGCTTCGCAACTACGTAAATCATGGTATTCTTCAGCGATTTCCACCAGATAGGATCTCGAAGAAGTCTGGCATAGTTCTCCAGCCCAATGAATTTCATTTGGGTTATGCCATCCCACTGGTAGAAGCTCAACCTCACCAAGTAAAAAACCGGATAGACCATAAACACAATGAACAGGATCAATGTAGGCGTACAAAGCAAGTATGAATCCCAGTTCTTTTTGGCTTGTTTGAAGACGGACATTTGATAATCTACTTCTTCATAGGATTAAAGTCAGGAATAATGAACTCTTCCAACCGGATTTTGCCCTCGGCGATTGCTCTGCTGAGCGCCTTATTTAGCCGCTTGTCCAGATCAACCAGAGCTTTGTTCATCTCCAATTGGCCGTTCACGATGCCGGCGCAGACGTTATTGAAATCCGGGCCTTCAAGTCGCAGCATCTCCTCCGGGTCGGGAGGATAAAACTTGTGATAAGTAAGATCGGCACATTCACGCATCCCTTTGGTTTTCAAATTCTCTGGCGTATTAACCGAAGCAATGGTAGCAATGTACTTTCCTGCTCTTACCATTTCGGTCATCCATTCTTTCGACGCCACTAACTTGACTATTTCCCATGCTTCCTGGGGATGCTTTGTTCTGGAAGAGATTCCCCACTGGGATGAGAGGAAAGCCGGAGCCAGTCCTTTTCTGCCTTCGTCAGGAACAGGTAAATCGGCTACCCCGAAATCTACATTAGAATGAAACTGATCTATGAAAACACCCAGGTTCCATGAACCTCCGATGATCATCGCTGCCTTGTTGCTACAGAATGCAAGTCTCGCTCTATCATCATCCATAGAATTCATCCCAGGAAGTATACTTCCGTCTCGTTTAAGACCAATAATCAAACTAAGAGCTCTTTTGAAGGGCTCGGAGTTGTACTGGAATTTTCCTGTCTTGTAATTGAAGGCGGTACCCCCTGCAACCATGGCCATCCATTCTACGTTCATACTGTACACCCAGGGGTCTTTTGCTCCAATCACGAAGCCATAGAATCTACCCTTTCCAGCCTTGGTAATCTTTTGGGCATATTCCTTCAACTCTCTCCAGTTCCTTGGTGGCTTTTCTGGATCCAATCCGACTTTTCTAAACAACGATTTATTGTAAAAAAGCTTTGCTGTGAAAATACCGCTTGGAATGCCATAAATGTGGCCTTTTATTACCGATACATGATTACGAAATATCCCGGGCATATATTGAGCTTTAAATTCGGGTGTGATCCACTGATCTAGTGGCATAAGCCAACCTGCCTCCACTTGCAAAGCCACGAGTGTATTTTCCGGAATTTGGAATACATCCGGGGGCGTCTCAGCATCCCAGGCGAGCTTCAACATATCTTGATATCGGTC
>MZGM01000110.1 GCA_002085035.1 Candidatus Zhuqueibacterota bacterium 4484_219 | reverse complement strand
CTATGACCGAATTGTACAAAACAGCTAATCTATTTTTCTCATTTCTTAAATGGAAGAAAATCTTCTATGTATCGGGCCAAAGTCTATGTTTATCCTAAAGAAGGAATCCTTGATCCCCAAGGAAAGGCTGTACATCAAATACTTAAAAACATGGGGTACAAGGCAGTAAATGGAGTGCGAGTAGGCAAATTTGTCACTTTGGAACTTAACAGCGCACTTACAGAAGCCGAAGCGTACCAGCAGATGGAGGAAATGTGCCAGAAACTGCTTGCTAACCCAATTATTGAAGACTATCGATTCGAAATCGAGAAAGTGACAGAGGAACAAGAATGAAAAGCGGGGTGAAATTCGGAGTGGTAGTCTTTCCAGGTTCTAATTGTGACTACGATGTCTACGATGTTCTTAAGCGTGTTATGAAGCAAAAAACTGTATTCCTCTGGCATAAGGAGCATGACCTGCAGGATTGCGATGTAATAGTGCTACCTGGGGGTTTTTCTTATGGTGATTATCTCCGCACCGGTGCAATGGCGCGATACTCACCCATTATGCAAGAGGTAATTAATTTTGCTAAAAATGGTGGCATAGTATTAGGCATCTGTAATGGATTCCAGGTATTATTGGAAACCAACCTTTTGCCTGGTGCCATGTTAAAAAACAAAACCCTGCGTTTTATTTGCAAACCGGTCTACTTGCGAGTTGAAAACAATCACACTCTCTTTACCAGTTGCTGTAGCGAAGGGGAGGTATTAAAAATACCTATTGCCCATAATGAGGGTAACTACTATTTGGACAGGGAAAATTTGCAGCGACTGGAGGAAAATAAGCAGGTAGTTTTTCGCTATGCTACCCCGGATGGCGAAATCACAGAATCAGCCAACCCGAACGGATCTCTAAATAACATTGCAGGCATTATCAACCAAAAGGGAAATGTACTGGGGTTAATGCCTCATCCCGAAAGATGCTCTGAGCAACTTTTGGGCTCAGAAGACGGTAAAAAGATTTTTCAGTCGATCGTTGAAAGTCAACTATCGTAATAAAGGAGTAAAAAATAACCATGCGTTCCTCACGGAGAAAACCCTTGGGATTTATTCTTGTTGTTTTAATTTTAGGGGCACTTATCGGATCGGCCATGGGTGAAATTCTGGGGTTAATCCTACCTGCAGGGGTGGTAAGACAATTTTTTCTAAAGGCCATAACCGGAGGATTTTCACCAGTAACATTGAACGCTGTAATGTTCACCATCACCTTTGGGTTCAGCATCAAACTGAATGTAATTGGAATTGTAGGCATCGCTATTGCTGCCTACATATTGCGATGGTACTAAAGGGGCTTAAAAGAGGGAAAGCTAATGTTTGGTTCCATTGGCCCGTTAGAATTGTTGATTATCTTTCTGATCATCTTGTTAGTCTTTGGCGCTAATCGACTGCCAGAACTGGCACGCACATTGGGTAGGGGTTTCCGCGAATTTAGAAAAGCGGCTGAAGATGTTAAACAAGAATTGCAATTTCCTGACGAAGACTTTCCTCCCTCGGATAGCGATAAGGAATCTAAACCCAAGGATGATAATGAACAAATACCAAAACAAGACAATAAATCTGACTTAATGGGTTAGAACATTTTACTTTTATTGGAGGTGCATCATGGGATTGGGCTCAATTGGCCCTACTGAATTGCTAATCATCCTGGCGATTATTCTATTGATCTTTGGCGGTAGTAAAATTCCCGGCCTGGCTAAAGGGTTGGGACAGGGTATTCGCGAATTCAAAAAAGCTCTAAGTGGCACAGAAGAAAATTCTTCCCAAAACAAACCAACCGACAAGGAAAAAGAAAAGAATAATAAACAGGAAGCAAAGGAATAGTTTTGCTGACAATCCAACAAGCGAGGTATTGCCGTGGAAGCGGAGGAAATGGATTATTATCACACGCGGGAACTACTTTTACAAAAACAAATTAGTTGTAAAGAACTTGTTCAATCCTACTTAAGTCGTATTGAACAACACCGCCACTTGAACGCTTTCATTACTATCTTTGCAGATGAAGCACTGAAACGTGCCAGAATAATCGATCAGAAGTTAGCACGTGGAGAAGGTGGAAATTTAGCTGGCATGGTAATGGCCATTAAAGATATTCTTACTATTAAGGGGAAACGAACTACCTGTGGCTCTCGCATCCTGGAAAATTTTGTTGCTCCTTATGATGCTACGGTTATTCAACGGCTGCAGGCTGAAGATGCCATTTTCATTGGCAAGACCAACATGGATGAATTTGCGATGGGTTCATCCAATGAAAATTCCTACTTCGGGCCAGTAAAAAATCCTCATGACCCAGAGCGCATACCAGGAGGATCATCAGGAGGATCGGCAGTAGCAGTGGCTGCTGGTATGGCGGCAACCGCATTGGGCACAGACACCGGCGGTTCTATTCGACAACCAGCCGCTATGTGCGGCATTGTGGGACTCAAACCCACCTATGGCCGGGTTTCCCGATTTGGATTAGTGGCCTTTGCCTCCTCGCTAGATCAAATCGGCCCAATGACAACCACTGTCCCCGACGCCGCCCTACTATTAAACATCATTGCTGGACATGATCCCCTCGATTCCACATCCGCCCCAGTTCCCGTACCAGACTACACCAAAGAATTGAATAAAGGGATACGGGGGCTACGAATCGGCTACCCCAAAGAATACTTTTCCGAGGGCCTGGATCCGGAAATTCATCAGGCTATTCGAAAAGTGTTGCGAGAAATGGAGTCGGAAGGCGCTGTGATCGAAGAACTTTCATTGCCCCATACCGACTACGCAATTGCAACCTACTACATTTTAGCCACCGCTGAAGCTTCTTCAAACCTTGCCCGTTATGATGGTACACGCTATGGTTTCCGCAGCGAAGGTGCTCTGGATCTTTCGGAGATGTACTGCCAAACACGTAGCCAGGGATTTGGCGAAGAAGTAAAGCGTCGCATCATGTTAGGAACTTACGTTCTCTCTGCCGGTTACTACGAAGCTTATTATCGCAAGGCGCAAAAGGTTAGAACTTTAATCAAACGAGATTTTGACTCCGCCTTTGAAAAATTTGATTGCCTCATCACCCCTACTTCACCAACAACTGCTTTTAAAATTGGTGAAAAGATAGATGATCCACTTCAAATGTACCTTTCCGATATTTACACCATCTCAGCTAATCTAACGGGCATCCCAGGAATATCAGTGCCCTGCGGTAAAGATTCACAAGGTCTACCCATTGGGGTACAAATCTTGGCAAAGCCTTTTGATGAAGTCATCATGTTACGTGTGGGCAATTTTATTGAGAAAATTAAAAATGGTCAATTTTAGCAAAAAACGGTTGCAATCACTATTGGATAGCTTTCGAGGAAAAAAGATACTGGTATTGGGCGATCTGATGTTAGATCGCTACCTTTGGGGAACAGTAACTCACATTTCTCCAGAGGCTCCAGTCCCTGTGGTAGAAATAGAGGAGGAATCCATTCGCCTAGGCGGTGCTGCCAATGTGGGCAATAATGTTGCTTCATTGAAAGCCATTCCTATTTTGGTGGGTGTTATTGGTAATGACAATTCTGGAAGAACGTTGCTGTCCATTATGAAAGAAAACGGTTACCTCACCGAAGGGATAATAGTAGATTCTACTCGCCCAACCACAGTCAAAACCCGGGTGATTGCTCATAATCAGCATGTGGTACGAACAGATCGGGAATCGCGGGAAGACATTGGCGAAGAAATACAGGAAAAAATCTTTGACATTCTAAAGCGGTATTTAGAACAGGTTGATGCAATATTAATTGAAGACTACAATAAAGGCTTACTTGTCCAGGGACTCATCGAGGAAGTAATTAAAGTTGCTCGACAAAAGGGGAAAATCATTACTGTAGATCCCAAATTCGACCATTTTTTTGACTTCAAAAATGTCACTGTTTTCAAACCTAACCGCAAAGAAATCGAAGCAGCTCTGGGGAAACGTCTCCGAACCTTAGAGGATATTACCCGGGCCGGTCATCTGATTCAAGAAAAATTACACTGTCGCTGTGTAGTAATTACCCTGGGAGAACAAGGTATGGCTCTGTTTGAAGAAGATGGTCAGGTAAATTTCTTGCCCACAAAAGCCCGGCAAGTCCACGACGTCTCCGGAGCAGGTGATACTGTAATCAGTACTCTAACTCTTAGCCTGGTATGCGGTGCTAATTTCCGAGAGGCTTGTACATTGGCCAATTACGCTGCGGGTATTGTTTGCGGTCAGGTTGGCATCGTTCCCATTACCCGCGAAAAGTTAGAAGAAGAATTTAATAACCATGTCTTCCCCTCGCAAGAATAACTCATAAGCTCATAATTCCCTATCCTTATGTATGAACCCAAATTCGGAAAACTTATGAAAAACTATTAAATAAGCCCCTGGAGGGAAAATGAAAAATGCCATCTTAATACTTACGTTAGTGTTATTGGGCAGTCGCTGTACTGAAAGGAGGAACTCTATGGAGATTCAATTGCAGCAGTTTATCAACCAACACGTCAAAGTAGTCGAACCGCTGATGAAACAAGTAAACCTGAGCTACTGGAAGGCTACTATTAGTGGAAAGGAGGAAGACTACCAGCACTATGCTGATTTAAGTTTGAAACTGCGGCAAGTCTATTCCAATCGACAAGAGTTCGAGCAACTAAAGAAATTCAAGGCTTCCGGGCAAATCCATGAACCACTGTTGCGCCGCCAGTTAACCATCCTTTACAACAGCTATTTGGAGAACCAGATTGATCCGGAATTAATCAAAGCGATGGTACAAAAGAGCACTGCAGTGGAGAGTAAATTCAATACCTTTCGCGGCAAAATTGGCACCAAAGAAGTTACCAACAATCAGATTCTCCAGATTTTGCGAACCGAGAAAAATTCACAGGAGCGAAAAGCCGCCTGGGAGGCCAGCAAACAGATCGGCCCTGTGGTAACTCCCGAATTGTTGGAGTTGGTCAAGTTGCGCAATCAAGCTGCCCGAAGTCTGGGGTTTGATAATTTCTACGTCATGTCATTAACCTTGGCAGAGCAAGACGAGGATGAGCTGGTAACCATTTTCCAGCAACTGGAAGATTTGACTAACGAGCCGTTTCGCCGATTAAAAGCTGAGTTGGACAGTGTATTAGCTAAGCGCTATGGCATCCAACCAGAGGAAATGCGACCCTGGCACTATGAGGACCCCTTCTTTCAGGAAGCTCCTAAAATAGGGCAGATTAATCTTGACCGCTATTTTAAGAACAAAGATATAGTTGAACTTGCCAGGCTCTACTACCGGGGCATCGATCTGCCGGCAGACGATATTCTGGAACACAGCGACTTGTTTGAGAAACCGGGCAAGGACCAACACGCCTATTGCACTGACATCGACCGTCTCGGCGATGTGCGGATTTTGGCCAACATCCGCC
>MZGM01000109.1 GCA_002085035.1 Candidatus Zhuqueibacterota bacterium 4484_219 | reverse complement strand
TTTTAATTTTCAAATACTAAGTTTCTTGGTAACATTGGAATTAATGGTTCTGTAAACACTTAGTTATGCAAAACTTTTCAAGTGTGGTTCAGAAAATTACCCATGGTGAGTGTTGTCGGTTATTGCTTTCGGAGAAAAAAATTCAAAAACGAGTTAAAGAATTAGGACAGCAAATCTCGAGGGATTATCATGGGTGTTGTCCTATTCTGATCGGTGTTCTCAAGGGTGGGTTTGTGTTTATTGCCGATCTGATACGTGAATTGACCATCGATTGCGAAGTTGATTTTATTAAAATATCCAGCTACGGGAATAAAAAAAACTCTTCAGGCAAAATAAAATTGAACAACAAACTCGACTGTCAGGTAGAAGGACGAGACATAATTGTAGTAGAAGATATTGTTGATTCGGGGCTATCGGTTAAATTTTTGCAAAAACATCTCAGCAAGTTGAAACCACGGACACTGCGTTTTGTAACCTTATTGCTTAAGTCGGAAATGGTGCAACAGGATGTGAATGTTGATTATGTGGGATTTGAAATTCCATCCGAGTTTGTAGTAGGGTATGGTTTAGATTATTCCCAAAAGCTGCGCAACTTGCGGGCAGTTTATGTTTTAGATAATGAAGCCGAGAAACTATTTGATTAAAAGTAAAAGAAAAATTAATAAATCTTTGTGGAGGTTAACATAGTGGTTGAACTTAAACAGAATAAAGATGGTCGCAAAAATAAGCGGTCTACTCCTCCTTCACCATTTCGGAAGGATCCGTCGAAGGACAATAAAAAGAATGGTAATTCCCAATGGAAGCGTACTACGCGTTCTCTTACCATCTGGATTTTAATCATCCTGGGGTCAATTTTGTTTGCTCAGGCTTTTAGCAATTTAGGAGGGAAAAAGGAACCGACCATCAGTTATTCCCAATATCGCAAATTTTTAGAAGATGGCGCAATCGAGAAGGCGGTTATTGAGGAGAAAGAATTTCACGGCCTGTTAAAATATGAAGGTGCGGTGCAGATTGACAATAAGGTAATCAAATTCAGACGTTTCAAGGTAATATTGCCATTTGTGGAAGATAAGATGTTGATGGAATGGGATAAATACGGCGTGCAGTATGATTTTCGAGAACGTTCGCTGGATTGGTTTGGTCATTTGTTAAGTTTTTTGCCCTGGATTTTGATAGCACTTATTTGGTTATTTATCTTCCGACGGATGCAAGCAGGTGGTGCGAAGGGGATTTTTTCATTTGGAAAATCACGTGCTAAAATGTTAGTGGAAAACAAACCCAGAGTGACTTTTGATGACGTTGCGGGTGCTGACGAAGCTAAACAGGAGTTAAAAGAAATAATCGAGTTTCTTAAGGAGCCAGAAAAATTTCAGAGATTGGGTGGTCGTATTCCCAAAGGAGCATTGTTGTTAGGTCCCCCAGGGACTGGGAAAACTCTACTGGCTAAAGCGGTTGCTGGAGAAGCTGGAGTACCATTTTTTAGCATCAGTGGTGCTGATTTTGTGGAAATGTTTGTAGGGGTTGGTGCTTCGCGCGTGCGCGATCTTTTCGAGCAGGGGAAACGTAACGCTCCCTGTATTATTTTTATTGATGAGATCGATGCAGTAGGTAGACATCGAGGAGCTGGTCTTGGTGGTGGACATGATGAGCGTGAGCAAACCCTGAATCAGCTTCTGGTGGAAATGGATGGATTTGATTTTAATGAAGGCGTAATTTTGCTCGCCGCTACCAATCGTCCTGACGTGTTGGATTCGGCTTTATTGCGTCCTGGACGATTCGATCGCCAGATTGTGGTAGATCGACCTGATGTACGCGGACGCGAAGGTATCATAAAGGTTCACACTCGTAAAATTCCTCTTGCAAATGACGTGGATATTTCTGTGTTAGCCAAGGGAACTCCAGGTTTTTCTGGAGCTGATTTGGCTAACATGGTTAACGAAGCTGCTTTGCTGGCGGCGCGAAAAAATAAGAAGAAGGTCTCGATGGAAGATTTTGAAGAAGCCAAAGATAAAATAATGATGGGGGTTGAGCGTAAGAGTCTGTTGATTAGTGATCAAGAACGACGCAATACCGCTTATCATGAATCAGGGCATGTGTTGGTCGCAAAGCTTCTGCCGGGTGCTGATCCAGTACACAAGGTTACGATAATTCCCCGAGGTAGAGCATTGGGGGCTACTTCGTATCTTCCTATTGATGAACGACACAATCACTCTCGCACCTACCTGGAAACTTTGTTGACTCAACTGTTAGGCGGAAGGGCAGCAGAGAAACTGGTACTTAATGAATTCACTACTGGAGCCGGCAACGATATCGAACGTGCCACTGAATTAGCTCGGAAAATGGTGTGTGAGTGGGGGATGAGTGAAAAGCTGGGTCCACTGACATTTGGCAAAAAAGACGAAGAGATATTTCTGGGACGTGAATTTGCTCGCCACAAAGATTACAGTGAGAAAACCGCAGAGTTGATAGATGAAGAAATAACCAAAATTGTACAGGAAGCGTCTGCACGTGCCGAGCGGTTGCTCAGTGAAAATATAGATAAGCTGCACCGTTTAGCTGAGGCACTTTTAGAACGCGAAATTCTGGATGGAGAAGAAATCGATAAAGTTCTCCAGGGGGAGACACTTGCTCCCAGCCGGCTAAAGAAAAGAACACGTTCAACAGAATCTCGCAGTCATAATCAGAATTCGGGTAAGGCCCAAAAAATGAAAAGTCTAAATTGAAATGAACTTGTACAACTATTTATGCGGTAATGTGCCAGGAGGGATTTCCCTACTGATCGTTTTTCTGGTAGTTGGATGGTTCATTATTTGGTTTGTTTATCACTATACTTCATTAATGGACCGGAGACATCTTTACCGATGGATGTTTGCGGTTACGCTCTTGTCCATTTTTATTTATGGCGCTCTCTGGATCTTTTGGAAACCACCCCCCCGAAAAAAACGAATAGCGATTGTTCCCCAAAATGGCTATTCAACTGGAAGGGTTCACTGGCGAGATTATGCTTTCCAGTTTCTTGTTTATTACAATCTTATCAAACAACTCCCCGATCAGCAATGGTTTGTGTACCCTCCGGAAGGGCTTTATCGTGTGGCAAATCAGAAAATTTTTTCAGATAGTAAAGCACAAATAGATTTTTTTAAGAGACTTAATTGTGATTATGTTGTTTACTTCACAATCGATTCATTACATCGGCAGCTAAACGGACAAATACTTGTTTTTCCCAAAGCAGATTTGGTGTTTCGTTTTCAATTCCAGTTTAATAGTCTGACAAACGCTGCTTCTAAGCTTAGCAAGCAGCTTTGTCAGCAATTACATCCTTTGAGGACAGAGCAAAATACCCCTGCCGCTGTTTTAGATGATGATTTTTGGCGAACTTACACTTTGGGACAATTTGCCTTTTTCAAAGGAGACACTCTTACCAGTGAGAAATATTTTCGCCGCTGTTGCCAGCGCTGGCCCCAAGCTGTGTGGGGCTATTGTGCGTTAGCGCATTTGTACCTGCGAAAAGCAGTAGCTAAAAAAGCTCTTGGTGGCGATGTTAATGCCGATCTGGGAGAAATTGCTGCTCTTTTACTACAAGCCAAGAAACTTTCTCCCAATTTAGCGTGGGTGTACTGTTTGTACGGAGAGTATTTCATCCAACGAGAAAATTGGTACCAGGCCGAGCGATGTTTGAAGCAATGTTTGCGGTTAAATCGCAATAACGCTGGTTGTTATCTGGCACTTAGTCGCTTACATCCTTCTCGATATCGTGATTTGGGCTTCTTGCATGAAGAGGCGTTGTTAAAATATGCTATTTTTCTTGATCCAACCTGTATTGCTGCATATCTCTGGTTGGCGGACTATTATTGTCAAAAAAATCAGCTTGATGATGCAATTTCTCAATATCAGCGACTGCTCGCTCTAAATCCGGACAATGTGAATGCATTGATAGGATTGGGCAAGTTGTATTTGCAAAACCGTAATTTTGCACAAATGCAAATGTTGTTTCGTCATGTGCTCGAAATCGAGCCAGCAAATACTCAGGCACTTTACAATCTGGGGGTTGGCTATTACACCCAGGGGGAGCTGGATACTGCCGCGGATTACTTCACCCGTGCTTTAAAAACGCCTCATGTAAATCCTGATGCTTATCTTTATCTGGCTTACATCCACGAAAAGAAAGGAGATCTGGCACAGGCGGTGAGTTTTTTACGTCTCCGCATCCACTACAGTCATGGTGCAAACGATTCCTTTTGCGAAGAGGCTCGCCGTCATCTAGTTAAGTTGTTGCAGAAACATCCCGAGTTACTAAACATCAAGTAAATGTCTGATGAAATATTTGCGCTACTTTGTAGAGTTGCCTGGTCAGTTCGAGACCCGATTGCAAAATTGGTTAATGAAAGGCGAAGTCAGTGGGTGGTCGGGGAAGCGAATTTTGCGTTTGCAATTTTCCAACCTCAGTGACAGAGAACAGGTATTCTTGATGGAGCAATTGCTTAGCAAAGGGGGAGTAGTTGAATTCAGCACATGGCCGGAAAGCAGACAGGTGCTTCATGTGCAGATAGGGCTTGATGTCTTTAAAGAATTAGTGGAAGAATGGCAGAAGAATGCGAATCTTAGCCCTCAATTATTAGTCGAATGTCAGAATTTGATTAATCTGCAACAGCCGCAAAAATATGAGTTAGATTGCCGAGGTAAGAAATTACTTCTCCATAAACGTACCCACATAATGGGAATCTTGAATGTTACTCCCGATTCATTCTATGATGGAGGGCGTTATCATCATGCGGAGCAGGCAGTAGAACGTGGTTTACGCTTGGAGGCAGAAGGGGCTGATGTAATTGATGTGGGGGGAGAATCTACGCGGCCCGGGGCGCAGTCAATCTCGGTGCAGGAAGAGTTGGATCGTGTACTACCAGTAATAGAAGCTTTAGTGAAAAACGTGACCGTGCCAATCTCAATAGATACTTACAAAGCTCCGGTAGCGGAGGCAGCGCTTCAAGCTGGGGCGCACATGGTGAATGACATCAGTGGGTTTCATTTTGATCTGGAGTTGCCTGAGATAGTCGCAAAGTACCAGGTGCCTGTGGTCTTGATGCACATCAAAGGCACACCACGGGAAATGCAGCGGGATCCTCGTTATTTGGACTTACTAGGAGAAGTAATAGATTATCTAAAAGAGGGAATTACCCGAGCCCACCGGGCTGGAGTGTCGGAAGAGCAAATAGTTATTGATCCTGGCATAGGCTTTGGTAAGCGTTTACATGACAATTATGTGTTGTTGCAACGGCTCCCCTTACTCGCAACTGCTCTACCACGAGCCAATGAGCACTGGCAGGCGAATCTCAAGAGAGATAAAAATCGCACTCAAGCAGGGGCAGCAGGGGCAGCAGGGGTCTCTGGATAAAATTATATTTTGATAAAAAGGACCAAATAA
>MZGM01000108.1 GCA_002085035.1 Candidatus Zhuqueibacterota bacterium 4484_219 | reverse complement strand
TTTTTGTTCAACGATCAAGTCGGCGCGGAAACCTATTTCCAGGCAAACATCTTCATAAACAACTGGAATCGGCTGCTGACGCCCAACATGAAACCCACGCTTTTCCAACTCGTAGGCAAGAACAACTTCGTATACGGATTCCAACAAACCAGGGCCTAACGTCGTGTGGATTTTGTAGGCTGCGTCAACAATCTGTTTGGCGATTTCATTTTCGGTCATTCAACAATCTCTCCCTTGCAAATGCTTAGTAGCTTTGCGTCTTAGCGTCTTTGCGTGACAAATTTGTCATACCAAATAAACAAGGAGGAACAATACTGTTCTGACTACCCTCCTTGGCCAAATATCAAAAATAGTACGGCAGATACGCTTATCAAGACGAAAACAATTATTCCAGCTACTAACAATTTGCGATTTTTCTCGTTCGAAGCCGCCTCGGGCTGAAAAGCAATCTCTGGTATTGTCCCCAATACTGGCAGCGAGAGATAGGATTGCACATCCTCGACAGTTCGGAAGGACCGATCAACATACTCCATCCCATATACCAACCCGAAGCCGAGACCCAAACCTAACATTAATCCTACTGCTAACAATTTTTTCTTACTCGGTTTCACTGGTTTAAGAGGTCTGGTTGCCGGTTCTATAATCCTGTACTTAAATTCTGCTTCTGTCCGTTGAAGAGACTGCTCAATCTGGGTTCCCTGGGTTTGACGCAAAAACATATCATAGATTTCCCTATTAAGCGCCACTTCCTGTTCTAATCGCGATAAAGTTATTTCTCGCGAGGGGCCTTTAGTATAGGTTCGTTCCATAGCCGCTAGTAAATTTGATAAGGTCTCTTTACGGCGTTGCAGTAGATCCAGATCAATAGAAATAATCTCCCTCTGTACCACTAGGTTATATTGTGAATGATCATTGATTTGATAGTAGGAGCTGACAGCCTGTTTTATTTCGTCCACAATCTGCTCACGTAGTTGAGCAATCTCTTCGTTAAGTCGCAGAACTTGGGGATCACGCCAGGAGAATTTTAACATAAGTTCAGAAACTTGGGTAGCTTTTTCTAAAAGTTGTGCTTTATATAGTGCCATCCGAGAAGTATAAGGCATATCCCTCGAGAGAGCGGTTTCGGAAATCTTCGATCTAATTAGCTGCAACTGTTCCGTTTTGCTATTTATCTCCACATCCATCGATGTGATCAAAGAATTAAGCTGTTCCAATTTAGCAGGGCTTACATCATAGCGATCCTTAATTTGATTTTCTACTAATCCCGCCTTAAAATTTTTGAGATTCTCTTCAGCTTCTTGTAACTTCTTTTTATAAATCTCCAATTGTTCTGTACTGAAATCCAGAGCTCCCCGAATTCCCCCTACTTCATTTTTTAAAGATTCATCTATGAAAATTTGAGTCAAGGTTTTAGCCCATAGATAGGCAACATCGGGACTATAACTCTGGACACTAATCTCAATAAAGTTATTGCCTCGTTGACGAACTGTACACATTCGCCGTAGGCGATTGACCCAAATCATCTCCATAATTTCATCCAAACTAAGATCTGGATACCGCTCCTTAGCCTTTTCAGCCTGCAATCTCACCCTTTCATCGCTTTTTAAATTTAGAACATTAATTAACTGTCGTAGATATTCATAACTTAAAATCTGTCTTTTTATCGAATCTATACGCTCCCGATCCGAAACCCCCGGCACCATGCGTTCCATTGACCTACTAATCAGACGCGTTCTGCCAATCATCACTACTGTTGAAGATTGATAAACTGGTCGAACCTGAGTGATATAAGCAATGGTTCCAGCAATAACTAAGAAAAAAGGAATGAAAAACCATAGTTTTCTTTTCCAAAAAATTTGCCAGTATAACTGAAAGTCAATTTTCTTGCCCGCAGTCAAATCCATTTTTTACTCACCTTATATTGATAAAATCTTTTTCTGGTAAAAAATTTTTGATGAATAAATAAAATATCAAAAATAAAATATTAAAATCACATATCAAAATTTAAAATTACTTCTTCCCCTTAAGAGTCAAAATACCCGACGCAAAAATATTGCCAATTTCCTCTAACTCTTTCAAAAACCAATCGACTTTCCTGGCCCCTGGCCGGGCAGGCGGGCAGGCATCAGACTTGGCACGTTTACTATCTTGAAGCAGTGCAAGCCACAATTTACTCTCATTTGTTGATTTTAGTGATGTGTTGAAATAGTTTGTGAAATCCTTTTTACTGCTTGCTCTGTGAAATAATTTATTTCTACAGGGCTCGCTGATTGCCCTTCTATATAATTGCCAAGAATGCTGGTGCCACTTCTTAATAATTAATCCCCAATTCTTCTGGAAACATTATCTTGAGGTAATCTGTCTATAAATTCTATTAATCTCAGTACAAAATGATACAATCTCTCTTTGAATTCCTTTTTGAATTTTGATTTGTCGTTTTGCATTTTGATATTTGATATTTTAATTTTTTCATCTATGGGATTATGCTAACTACATTATTCTATATCCTTGAACTGGCAGTTTTGCCGCGCTAAGATGAAGTTTTTAGCGAATGGCATTGTAGACTATTACAGAAATAAGCGGTGCTATCGAGTACCGGAACACCGTAGCAGCCACTGCCCCAATTGATCTTGACCAGGTAGACGTACGCGACGGCACATAAATCGTGTCGCCTTTATGAAGATAAAAGGGCATTATAGTATTGTTTTTCTCCAAATTCTTGAGATTTACAGTAGCTACCACAGGATAAACGGAACCCTCCATGTAGATCTTTACCCGATCCGTTGCAGCCTCTGGTGTCATTCCCCCAGCAGTGACAATTGCTTGCAGCAGGGTAAGCCGGTCTTCGTAAGTATAAGCGCCAGGATTTGCTATCTGTCCAAAAATATAAACAACATTTCGCGGCGCCAAAGGCGAGCCACCCGCTGCCCCCGCAACCGCACCAGTCACACCCGGTATGTAAACAGTATCCCCAGGATACAGTTTTGGCAGTTCTGAAATATTCCCCTTCTCCAAAAATTTTGTTAAGTCAACTACAATTGACTTCTTTCCTTCCGCACTACCTCGGATGATTTTAATATTACTGAGAATCGCCGTTTCTGCTGGACCACCTGCCTCCAAAATCAACTCCCACAAATTTGGGATAGACTCAAAGGTGTACTTTCCTGGATTCAGGACATGACCAGTCACGTAGATCTTTTTGCTTCCATATTGCACTACAACCACCGACGCCTGGGTAATCTTAGTATTGAAAAGAGAAATCCTCTCAGCAATTCTTCTACTGAGTTGCGACGGGGTCAGACCTGCAGCTTGAATACTGCCAATCACTGGCAGTTCTATTTTACCATCTTGTCCTACTTTCACCGTTGAATTGAGATCCGGCTGTTGCCAAAAGGTAACGTTGAGAACATCGTCTGCACCAATGATGTACTCCTGAGCCCAAACTGGTAATGAAGTGCCCAACCAGAAAATCCCCAGAATAAGCAGAATGGAAACACAAAATGTAACCACGCAATTCATGTAAGCAATTTTATACATATGTACGCTCCCTGAATAGCATCTTTTTGGGTTTGATGTTGTATTTTTTTAGCAGATCATAAAGAGTAGTGCGCGTAATTTTCAATTCCCTGGCAGTTTGAGAAATATTGCCTTTATTCCGCTGTAAGGCTTCAGCGATGGTCTTCTTCTCCAGCTCAGTCACTAATTCTCTGAGGGATTTCTTGGCAGTACCCTCGCTTATGCTCAACCCCAAATCTTCAGGTGTAATGATATTACCCTCAGCCATAATCACAGCCCGTTTGACCTTGTTTTCCAATTCCCGTACATTACCAGGCCAGTGGTATTGTTGCATTAACTTCAATGATTCTACATCAAAACGGTAGTTACTTTTGCCATATTCTCGCGCAAATTTATGCAAAAAAGAATTGGCTAATAGTATAACATCATCTCCTCTTTCCCTAAGTGGAGGCAAATTAATAGTTATTACACTCAAACGATAGTACAAATCACTCCGAAATCTCCCTGTCTCGATTTCGTTGTTCAAATCCCGATTGGTGGCAGCAATAACCCGCACATCCAATTGAATAGGTGTTCTCCCCCCTACTCTTTCGATCTCTTTCTCCTGCAAGAATCGTAAGATCTTTACTTGCAGAGCAGGACTCAGTTCACCGATTTCATCCAAAAATACCGTGCCTCCATTGGCAACTTCTAACTTACCTTTTCGTTGAATATGAGCACCAGTAAATGAACCTTTCTCATGTCCAAAGAGCTCGCTCTCTAACAAGTTCTCCGGAATTGCCCCACAATTTATAGTCACAAAGGGTTTTTTGTTGCGAGGGCTTTGAAAATGAATGGCCCTGGCTACCAATTCTTTACCTGTTCCACTTTCACCATAAATAAGAGCTGTTGCATCTGTGCTAGAAATTCTTTTGATGATGCTGAACACTTCCAGCATCTTAGGACAACTGCCGATGATATCTGCAAATTTCTGTTTCTCTTGCAACCGTAAAAACAGTGCTTCATTTTCCAGCTCGAGCTTTTGAATATAAAGAGCCCTTTTGAGGGTAATTTTGAGCTCTTCCATATTAATAGGCTTTTGATAAAAATCGTAAGCACCTAATTCGATAGACTGAAGAGCCAGAGCCCGTTTTTCATTTCCAGTAATCATAACCACTTTAGTCTTGGGATTAAAAGCTAAAATCTTTTGTAAAAGCTGAAGTCCATCAGCATTATGAGTGCGTGTAGCTAAGGCGATGTCCAAAATAACCAAATTAGGGTTCTCATTTTCAAGTACCTGGATAGCTTGCTCCTCATCTGCGGCCAACAGCACCCGATATTCACTGGCAAGGGCCCACTTTAATTGAGTGCGGATACCTTCTTCATCATCTACCACTAAAATCGCATTATTTTTTTTCTCGGAATTGTCCATATTTATCTTGTATGTCCTGTCTAAAATACCTGAATAGTGATTTCACTTCACGCTTTCTTCCACTTCTACTACCTCGCTCTGAGAGGTTGAGATGAAAGAATCTTCTGCCGCCTTGGTCACTGGAAGTTTTATGGAAAAGGTAGTCCCTTTATGTACTTCACTTTCAACCTCTATTTTTCCGCGATTGATAAGGGAGTTAAGGTCACAATATTGAAAATTGGGCACCATCTCTTTAGGCACTGTGGATATCCTCGAAATCAAAGCTTGCATCCTCTCAATTGCATTCGAAATTGTAGCAAGCATGTCCTGTTGAAATTCAGCGTTGTTAAGATTGGTTTCGGAATTTTTCACCATCATCGACAACATGGAAATAGCATTTTTCAGATCGTGAATAACAAATGAAGATACCTTGTGAAAAGATTCCAACTCTTTGGAAACAATTAACTCCTCACTCAGTTTGGCATTTTGGATAGCAATGGAGGATTGATTAGCAATGATCTCCAACAGCTCAAAATCTTCTTTGCTGAACCTTTCTCCATTTGATTTTCCGCCCAGACTCAGAACCCCGATCAATGCTATTTTATTAATAAACATAATGTTTGCTATACTATTGATAATTGTAGTTAGCAACTCTTCGGTGCTCATAATTGAAGACATCTCATCGCTTAATTTGCTCCACTCTTCGCGATAATCGTATTTATTTCGATAGAAGTTCCTGTCGATAAAGGTCTTAATTCGCTTTCTCAAAGACTCTGAGGCCACTATCGCCATCATTATACATATTACTGCAAACGAAGCTAAAATTGAGACGAAAAGTTTTGGACTGGTTCCTAGAATCTGAATCAGTTTGACTACTAAGCCTATAAATATCAAGTACCCACCAACGATCAATACCATCACCGAGGAGTAAACCACCTGCCTGCCCACCTGGATTTCAGCCTGCATTAATTGGTTTTTGATGAGATAATAGATGAACAAGCCAGCCAGAACCACAATTATAGCACAGCCAATGGTCAAAAGGCTTAAATTCAAGCGAGAGTACATCAGCATGTAACTGGCAGCAACAATGATATAAAAAACCCCAATAATAAGCCCGAGGAATGGAACTTTTATTGCACTACGAAAACTACCCCTGGCATATCGTAAAGTACTCTCTAAATTAATCAGAATTATCACATGGGAAAGTAGCAAAAAGACTAAAAAATAACGTCCGATCGCCCCCAAAGGATACACCACACCATATCTGGGAAAATATCTTACGGTTATGAATCGATCACTTGTCACAAATAATAAGAAAAAGCC
>MZGM01000107.1 GCA_002085035.1 Candidatus Zhuqueibacterota bacterium 4484_219 | reverse complement strand
AGTGGGTATAATTTTTTAGAACTTGGGCGGTTAGCTCAGTTGGTTAGAGCGTTGCGTTGACATCGCAAAGGCCGTTGGTTCGAGTCCAATACCGCCCACAGAATGGGAACCATCCCGAACCACATTCGGTACAGTTCGAGCAGCCTGAAACAGGCAACTATATGAAAGCGACTTGGGGAATGAGACCTGATAGCACTTTAATGCTCTGTCATATGGATACTGTCTGGTCTGTGGGTACCACAGCCAGCCATTCCGCTATTTGATCTACGATATTGAATACATATGTCCATAATAGTAGAAAAAGTCTCTAAAAAGTATCAGGGTGCGCAGAGCTATGCACTCCAAGATGTTTCAATAACTTGTAGCATGGGAGTTTTTGGGTTGCTGGGGCCTAATGGCGCCGGCAAGACCACACTTATGCGTATTCTTACTGCTTTGATTTCACCCACATCCGGCCGGGCTATCATTCAAGGTTACAATGTGGTGGATGAACCCGACAAGGTGCGCCCATTGATTGGATATATCCCTCAGGAATACACCCTCTACCCTCAGTTGACAGTTTGGGAGTTTCTTGATTACATGGCAAAGCTGAGTGGACTGAAAAATTCCCATCAACGGATGGAGCAGATCCTTCTCCAAGTTGGACTGTCATCTGATGCCCGTCGCCGTTTGAGAAACCTTTCAGGGGGAATGAAACAGCGGGTTGTCATTGCACAAGCTCTGTTGCATGATCCACCTGTTCTACTGGTAGATGAGCCTACCGCTGGTCTTGACCCGGCTGAACGGGTAAGATTTCGTAACTTGTTATCAGAATTAGGAAGAGAACGTACAGTACTCCTTTCGACGCATATCGTTGAAGATATCACTGCGACTTGCAGGCAAGTTACCGTACTTTTTGAAGGACAAATTGCCTTCACGGGGGATATTGATTCTCTGATCTCTTCTGCTCGAGGTAAAGTGTGGAAAGCGCATCTCTCACCAAGCGAATGGGAGTATGTGCGGGACGCCAACCTGATCGTGTCCTCATGCCCAGACAGTAAGCCGGGCTTTATGGATGTTAAATTTCTGTCCACCGATTCTCAATCATTATTTGAATCGGAGTTAGTCTCTCCGACCATAGAAGATGCCTACTTATTGCTAATCTCTCGCAGGAAATCGGATCGTGAGTCATCTTAAAACGTTAGTTATTACCGCTTATTACGAGTGGAAAATTCAAATCCGCCAACGCTCCACTTGGGTGGTGGCTGGTCTTTTTTTTCTGGTCGCTTGGATGTCAATTGACTATGCCAAACTTCCATTAGACTCAGCGATCAGATTCGCTCTGGGAACCGCCCAAGGTATGGGTTTATTCGGAGGTTTGTTCATCGTCATTATAGGCGCAACTGGGTTTTTGCGCGAATTTAAGCCTGGGTACAACTTTCTATGGACGCACTCATTTTCAACCCGCGTTTACATCCTAGGTAAGTTCCTTGGGATTTGCATGACTGCCGCTACCGCTCTACTACCAGTTGGGTTGTGGGTGGCCAGTCTTATGGTCAACCTGCATGGCTTCCAAAGTGTTTTCCTTCAGATTAAGGTATGGAGTGTTGTCCTTGCCCCCACGCTGGTATTCATTCTGGCAGTCACTTTTCTGGTCGGTTTACTGTTTCGCCGACCGCTATGGACTTCCCTGGTTTTACTGCTTGTAATAGTTGCGACTTTGGTTATGAACCTGGATATAACCCACTTAATCGGTTTTGCGCTTTATGGTATTTATGGTTCATCTCTCATCGGTTACGGACCCGACAATCTCTTGGTAACGCTTAATCGGTTTTTCTACCTGGAGCTATCGGTCTTATCCTTGCTAATTGTACTTCTGCTGGCGCGCATCTTGACCACAAGACAGGAGAACAAATCAAGTCCGGTCTGGAAATTGATTTGGGGAACACTTACAGTAGTAAACCTTATAGCGATCTTCTATACCGCATCCAACTTTCAAATTGAAAGCAATCGGCTTTCGGAGAATCCCCCCTCCAATCCATTGGAAGCGGAGGCAATGGATTGCTCATTTATGCGCTCTTACCAGATTGACCTTGTACTTAATCAGAAAACCAAATCCCTCGATGGAGAAGTTGTATTTCTATTGCAACCTAACGCCATTTCCCAGCAGATCCCCATCAGACTGAATGGAGGTCTAAACATTTCAAAAATCGAGTCAACACCGCCAGGAGTTAAAGGTGAAGTTGTCAAAAATACACTGGTACTTAATTTCCCTGCAGAGCTTAAGGGGAGGGACGTTTCTATCACCCTGAAATATGCAGGCAGTATTAACATTCCACGCTACGCTTATGATAATCTGTTTCGTTCACAGGAGCTGTCCGTAGCTCCCTTCCCGCCCGGTGGATACGTTGATGATAAGACAATTTTTTTAGTTCGGGACGGGAACTGGCATCCTTTTTCTTGGTGTGCACTAGATCAGCTTAGCATCGGATGGATTGGAGTACCAAACTCAGGCATTGTCCAGACTGCTGATAGGATGGTGTCTTACCCGGATCGGGTAACATTAATATGGGACCAACAGCCTCCATTGCCTCTACTCGCTACCTCACAGAATTATGATACGTTTCAAATGACTGAAAGCAGATTTTTTGTATCCCCTGACAACATTTCCGATCGCGAATTCGAGGTAGTTTATAATTCTTATCCGGTGTTATTGAAACAGATTGACTTGTTTCTGCAGGAAGAGAAACGATCATCCTCCCAACCTTACCAGATTGCAACAGTGCCTTTGCTCAAATACAGCCTTTATGACCCTTCAACCAGGATATATCTGCTCCCAGAGAGCCGCGATGTTACCCATCTATTGATCAATGAAAATAACGAAAAATCTCAAACAGTAATAAACTCTCCAGAATTACTTTACCGGCGATGGGTAGCCACCGATGTCCTGAGAGCATGGTGGTGCAGTTCTAATCCTTGTCTTCAACTCCAGGCGGAGGTTGGCTATCATCCTATTCAGTTTGGAATTTCAGGATTTGAAGGTAAAACGGTGTTAGATGCCTTGATAAGCTATGCATCTTTGCAGCTTGCAGAGCCCCTGGTAGGCCAGCAGTTTATTGCAGAAGAAATTGCCGCACGACAACACGCGATGGAGGATCCGATATTCTTTACTAGCCTGGTGCAATTGCCCTCTTTGTATTCAACAGAAACAAACAGTTTGGTTGTGCAGTTACATGGACTATGGGAACAAGCAGATCCGGAGACCTTTTGGCAACTAGTACGTGAGTATCATCGGCAATTTGGCAATACCTCCTTATCTGAGGAAGATTTCGCTCGGTTCGTTTTAAAGGTTACCGGATTCGAACTGCCATGAGCACAGAAGAAAAATCCACTTCGATAGAGGGCAATTCAAACGAAGGCACTACTGACCTGAAAGTTAGATCCGCTCGGCTAGTTAATTTGATTAATTTACTTTGTTACGAGATTAAAGTCAGTGCCCCCGCTGCAGTTTGGATGTTACCCTTAACTGGCATTGCAGGGCTTGTATTACTCGTGGACGTTCAAGAAGAAGTTTCGGAACGTATTGAATATATTGCCTTATTCTCTGAGGCTATTTTTCCACTTGTCATTATGCTTATAGCTAACAGTCTTGTGTTGCGCGAGAGGGAAGAAAATTCACTTGCTTTTGTCACGGTGCGATCCAAGCTGACAGTCCTTTGGTTGCGTCGGCTTGGGGCATTACTTGCATTTTATTTGATTTGTTTAGGCATTTTATTGATTATATATCATATCTTTTACCTACCGCTGCAGGTAGGACAAATGCTGTTTGCATCCTTGGCAACATCCCTTATACTGATTGGATTATCGAGTGCCATCAGTTTACTTTTAAAAGAGATGAACACCGGTTATCTCGTCGGAAGCTTGTGGTGGGCAATGTGTCTGATTGGTTCCCGTACAGCGTATGTTGTCTTTGGTCCTTACTTGTACTTATTCTATTTCTGGTTTACCGCCAGGGAAAGTCTTGGAACAGAAACCTGGCTCTATAATAAGTTGGCCTTGACCGGGTTAGGCTTGGTGTTGATCGTGATCAGTACTTTATTGCTCAGGCGTACGGAACGTTTTTTTACGTGATGATCATTGCTGAGGTTTCTATGTGGACAAAGATAATCTTTGATTATCGCTTTTCAGACTACTTGGTATTAGACTTCTGGAAAGAGCTGCTCTCCTGGCAGCAATGCTGATCGAAGAATAACATTTTATTAGCTGCCTCGATCGCGTGAACGCGCTGGACAAAATCAAACTGGGAGACAGCTAATCGCTGCGCTGGCATACACAGGTATTCTACTGATCCGTATTTCGGAGGTAGCGATACCGAAGTTTCCGATCCATTGCTGCAGCAAGATTATTATCAAGGTATCATTGCTCTGGATCCTTCCTCTGCATACTTGCCAACATACAATATGGAATTGTCACACAAAGGTACGCTTAGGCAATTGGTCGAAGAACTCAAAACAACGGAGGTTGAGCCAACTCGCTGTGATGAGATTCTGTAAGAAATGCAGCGATTATTGAAAGACAATTACCAAAACATAAGTGAATGAGTAATCAATTATTCATAGCTTGTAGACATAATCTATCTTGTGTTTACTATCCAATGAAAAGACCTGATATTTCCGTCCTTGCTTATTAGAGTGGAGTTTATTGTTGTGTTCTTTGTGAACATAATACATAGCTAAACAAGATATGTTCATTTGATTTTATGAATTTTGTTGAACCAATTCGTCGGATAAAAAAGATTGCACAGATCAAAAACCAACTTCGGGGGCAAGGTCGTTTCCGTGATCTGTTACTTTTTATCTTCGGCATTAATGCTACTCTTCGCATATCTTTGCGAAGTACAAAAGCCTGTGCATTCTGCTGCAAGTGGAATTGGCACCTTTGCCATGGAAGTCCGCCGAAGATTGCAATACAGGCTGCTCTCAGCCCTGCATGATTGTCACTGATGATCAATTGCATCCTTTGCAAACCACGCTCCTTTAGATGCTCCAGGAAGGCTCGCCAATGCACTTCATGTTCGCTTAGAGAGACGGAAATACCCAGAACTTCTCGTTTTACTGCCTAGTTTACGAGCAAGTTCCTCGTTGATCAGCCGAATCAAACTCTTGCGATGTTTCCCGGTAGTGGGTATAATTTTTTAGAACTTGGGCGGTTAGCTCAGTTGGTTAGAGCGTTGCGTTGACATCGCAAAGGCCGTTGGTTCGAGTCCAATACCGCCCACAGAATAAAAGTGAACCGCTTGACGTTTCAATCGAGCGGTTTTTGTATCCGAAACACGAACTAACTTTAGTTTATTACTACCCCGCGCAATAACTCTGCATATTCACGTCCTTCTCAAAAGCCGATATCGCTAATTTATTCCATTCCACAATGGTTAAGATTAGTAAAGGGTCTTGTTTAGGAATTATTGACCATACAAACATATTATTTCCACCCCAAGAATAATTTGACATCCTAACAATAAGGTAAGCACTGTAAACACAACAGTTTGTTATAATACGAGTTATATCTTGAATTTTTTTCTAAAATAGGTGGCTTTATGTATATTGATCCTAATACCGGTGGTATGCTCTTTCAAATCTTGGCTGTGCTCTTCGGTGTGATCTCAGGATTGCTCTTATTGTTCTCCAGCAAAATCAAGATGGGGATTGCCAAGATTCGGCGTAGTATCCGGGAAAAGCGGGGTAACCCAGCACTGCACAAGACTTCTAAAGGAAATGACCAATCATAATTTCTTTTGATGGGATAATAAATAAACTGGGTGATGTTTTTTTACTCTCCCAATAAAAGTTATGCTACGCTCGATAAGCGTGAAATGGCGTCCTCGTTTGTTAGATAAATATTATTGAGAGGTTGAAATGAGTGCAGATAAGGAATATTATCCAATGCCATTTTTCCCGATTTTGTCTGCAAAGGACATTAAGTTCTCCACACAATGGTATCAGGGAGCCTTGGGGTTTCAAAAGATCTTTGAAATGCCTGCGCCTGATGGAACGCCTGTATTAGTACATTTGCGATGGGCGAAATACGCTGATCTATTACTGAGTGCGGATATTAATAATAAAGAGGAAAAGGTGGATGAAAAGGGAAAGGGAATCACGCTTAATTTCCAGGTTTTCCAGGGAGGCGTAGATGAACTGGCTAAAATGGCAAGAGATTATGGTGCAGTGATGCTTTCTGCCCCTCATAATACACCTTGGAATACACGAGAATTCTCTGTCGCGGACCCTGATGGTTTTCATCTTACATTTACACAGGGACCAGTACGTAATGATTTAGATATTGATGATGTAATTAGGAATATAGAACCATTGGGAAATTAAGTATGATCTTGGCGTTTTGATAAAAGGGTGGCTTTCTGGAAAACCTAATCAAATTGGGTTGTTTTCATATCGTTATATCTGAATATCTTTTTGATTTGATATCCAAAGGAGAATAGATGATGATCTTCATCAATTATTCATAACTTCTTCATAGCATATTCAAGCGAGTTGCCTATACTTGCTAAGAGCAATAGTTTGCAGAGGAGAGATCATGTTAAAGCACATAAAAAAATATTGGCTTCTGATAGGGATTGTTATTGTTGTTTGTCTTGGGGTTAGCGCTTATTTTATATTTTCGGCGAATAAATCTTCTAGCGATTCCCAACAAACAAGTATCCAGACGGCTATTGCAAGGCGAGCTCAACGCGCAGCAAGATTTGGATGCGATTCATGATAACTGGAAGATAGATTCAGCGCAGGCGTTAAAAGATGTAGAAGACGCACAAAAGGCTTTAGATGATTTACGCAACTCTGATACAACATTGAAGTTGGCATGGGAAACGGTTGTTGAGTCTCAAAAAGCGGTGGCTGATGCTGAGCGGACATACAATATAACATTGTCTACAGCCAGCCAGGCGGATATTGATGCTGCTCATGCTCAAGTTTTACTCGCAGAACGGGCTTTGGATAAAGCAAAAGATAAATACGAACCTTATGCAAACAAACCGGATGATAATTTAACGAAAGCGCGCTTGCAGGCAAGTCTATCAGCGGCGCAGGCTGCGTATGATGCCGCAGTACGGAATTATAATGCGATGATTGGGACAGGTAGCGATTTGGACAAAGATGTCGCCAAGGCTCAATTGGACACCGCACAAGCGCAGTTAGATGATGCCATGCGTGAATGGGAACGTGCCAAAAATGGCCCGTCAGAAGGAGAAATTGCGTTAGCGGAAGCAGAACTCGCCAGCGCACAATCCCGTTGGGAAATACTCAAAGAAGGTCCAGACCCTGTTGATGTAACGTTGGCTCAAGAGGAATTGACGAGGGCAAAGGCGAACTTAGAATTAGCGAAACAATCGCAGGCAGAAATTGATTTAGTGGCGCCAATGGATGGGACGATATTATCAATTGATGCCAACGGCGGAGAATATGTGAACAACGCTGCGATTATGACCTTAGCAGACCTTCGGCATCCTTTTTTACGAGTATATCTTGATGAAACAGATATGGACAAGGTTGCGGTAGGTTATGAGGCGGATGTAACATTTGACGCTATTCCAGACCAGACATTCACTGGTAAGGTGATTTCGGTTAATCCCAGTCTGGTAACGGTATCTAATGTCAAGACGATTGAAGCAATTGTGCAACTTGATGTTAACTCCTTTGCTAAACCAATGATCTTGCCGATTGGATTAAATGCATCCGTAGATATTATTGGTGGGCGGGCAGATAAAGTGGTGCTTGTACCAGTGGAAGCGGTACGGGTGATCAGCCCTGGAGAATACGGAGTTTTCGTGATGGAAAACGGGGAGCCAAAATTGCGAATAGTAGAAGTTGGCTTGATGGATTTTACCTCTGCGGAAATAATTTCTGGGTTGAAAGCCGGCGACATAGTTACAACCGGCATTGTAAAAACCAGCACCGAGTCAAAGGATGACGTGAAAGACGACATCATTAAAACAGGAAAATAGACCCCTCTCCGTAGCATAATTGCGGATGAACTAAGGAAAACTCATGACCAGCGTACCAATTATTCAAACAGACAAGGTTATTAAAGAATATGGGATGGGGAATGTCCGAGTAAGTGCATTGAATGGTGTAACCTTAACAATAGGAGAAAATGAATTTGTCGCCATCATGGGGCCGTCTGGTTCAGGAAAGAGTACTTTGTTGAATATCTTGGGCTGTTTGGATCGACCTACTTCAGGAGAGTATTATTTGGCTGGAGAAGACGTGAGCAATATGAATAAGGTGCAATTAGCAATTGTTCGTAACCGTAAAATTGGGTTCGTATTCCAATCATATAATTTGCTGACGCGAACGACTGCGGTAGATAATGTATTATTACCCCTTATATATCAACACGATGACACTATGAATGAAGAAGAACAGTATCAAAGAGCGCTGAAAGCACTTGACTCGGTTGGATTGTCAGATAGAGTGATGCACCAGCCTCATGAATTGTCGGGAGGGCAGAAACAGCGCGTTGCAATTGCGCGTGCCCTAATCAATAATCCGGTATTAATTCTCGCGGACGAACCAACAGGGAACTTGGATTCAAAATCGGGTCAGGAAATTATGGCTTTGCTTTCAGAATTACATAAGCAGGGGAGAACAATTGTCATGGTTACTCATGATGACGCGATTGCAACTTTCGCCCAGCGAATTATTCGCTTATTTGATGGGAAAATTGCGATTGATCAATTAAACGGTCAACATCAACCTGCTGGGGCGATCCAGGGGGGTGAAGATGCGAACTAAGAAAGTAATCCGGATTGCTTGGCAAGGTTTGGTGCGCAATAAATTTCGTTCTTTGCTGACCATGTTAGGTGTGATTATAGGTGTATCAGCGGTGATCATCATGATTTCGGTAAGTGCAGGTACGGAAGCAACCATTAGCGATCAGATAAGTGGGCTTGGAACCAATCTTGTATTTGTGTACCCAAACTTTTCCCGCGGCGGATTTGGTAAAGATGTACAAAACAACAGTGGCGGACTTGTGTATGACGACGCTTTTGCAATTTCAGATCAAATAAATGGCGTAAAGGGTGTCGTTGTAGAGCAGAATAGTTCACAAATGGTTAAGGTTGGAAATATAACCATTGACGATGGCTCTATCCTAGGGACGACAGCCGACTTTCCTACTGTTAGGGATATGGATATTGCATCGGGGCGATATTTCAACCAGAACGAGGTAGATCGCAAACAAAAAGTGGCTGTTTTGGGCTCTAGCCTAGCAGAAGAACTCTTTGGTGAAATTCCCCCGGTTGGTCAAGTGGTTACGGTTGGAAGTATAAAAGCAACGGTGATTGGTGTATTCGAGGAAAAGGGATTGGTTGGTGAAGTGGATTTCGATTCCAGGATATATATGCCGATTACTGTTGTCTTGCAAAAATTCACGCCATCTCGATTGTCCAAGATTATGGGAGATCGAGTGAAGATGATTTACGTATCAGTGGACGAGAATGCACAGATGGATGATGTCATTGGTCAAATTGAACTGCTGTTGGCGAAAAGGCATGATGTCAGCCTGGACTCCCCGGATTTTATGATCCAAACCCAGCAAGATATCATTCAAACCAAAGAGGCTACAACAAAGGCTTTCCGAAACCTTTTGGCGTGGGTTGCCGCAGTTTC
>MZGM01000106.1 GCA_002085035.1 Candidatus Zhuqueibacterota bacterium 4484_219 | reverse complement strand
GGGGAAAATCTGGTATTTGTTCGATGGCGGTTTCTACTATCTGGTAACCGATCGGAATGTGGCCTAACAAACGTCCCTCATCAGTTAGTTCGATGAATCCTTTTTCAGTACGGTAGCTCTCTATTTTGCCAATATCATGCAACAAAGCAGCAGTAATTAGCAAATCTCGATCTATTAATGGTTTTTCTTCTGATTGTGCATAGTGTTGTGCAACTTGGTTACAGATATGAGCCACAGCCAGAGTGTGTTCCAAAAGTCCCCCAATGCGATTATGATGCCAGAGTTTTCCTGCTGGACTTACAGCGAATTTTGATGTTTTGCTCACAGAGGTCAAGCCATTTTCGGACGCGCAATTCTTTCTTTCGCAAGATGAAAAAGGCAATAATTTCATCGCCAACAGCTAATTCTTTTATGGGTTTTTGTTTTAAAGACAGGGACATGGTAAAATAAAGCAAATAGTTTAAGATAAAATTAAATCTAAATTCGAAAAAACTCTGCTAAAGATTTCTTTTAACTTTTAAGTTTAAAAATTACATGTCGTCTCCAACGAGACCCCATAGGGACAAAATGTTTGTAGTCATAAGATTAACCAATAGTTCAAAGTCCCTTTAGTGACGATATGTTCAATATTCACCCCCCAAAATGGTAAGAATGTCCGTTCTTATTTTTCATAAGTTTTCCGAATGTGGGGTTATCTACTATTTTGGGGTTTGTTTAGCAACAGCAATCTTTTCCAACCCTTTTCTTCTTTAAGTGCCCGCCGCACCCTGCTGGTATCAGAAATTAGATTGATGTAGAGGCCATTGAGCCAAAAATCTACCTGGTCTTTAAAATTAGCACTCAGCGGATGAGCAACCTGACCGGGAGGATTGATGATGGAAGTCTGGCCGGGATGGGCAAAATCGTGAATCATTCGCATGGAAGGACCCACAATACAAGAGTATGGGCGGTTAAAATCATATCCTCCGTTGAAAACCGTAGTGTAGGATCCCGGCATGGGTAACGGGCCGATATTTAGAAGTTTTCCCGGCATTGTTTCAGTTCCCAGAAAATGACGAAACATGACAGTATGAAGCTTATCCCAACGCCACTTGGCCATGTTCTTACCTAATTTCTCTTCCAGTTCAGTTAGTGCTTCAGAAAGGCTTCGCTTCACTATTTCTGAGGGGGTTTCTACTCGATCAGGAGTAGAGACATCGTCAAACCAATGCCATTTTCTTTCCTCGATGAGGTACCACAGAGCCCGGATTGGCAATCCGGGAAAATAAAGATATTCACGATAAAGCTTTTCCCCTAATTCGTCTTGAAAAGTATTTGAGAGTAAGTGATTCAGAAAAACCTCGAATATGGCAGCAGCAGCGCTTTCACCGTGCATACTGAAATCCCACCCTTTCAGATAAGGGTAGATGGCTCTAAAGTTTTCGCGGTGCTGAACATCTTCTCTGATTATCGGAAGAGTGAATTGCATTATCTTTCGGACAAATGGCGAAAGTAGGTCTGTTTGTAAAGATTTCAAATTTTCTTCAGAAAGTCTCTTTTTTGAATTGAGAATTTCTTCGATGCGCTCAATGCGAGAAGGAGGTTCCCAAAGGATGGAAATATAATAAGGATAAGAGTCGGGGACGATTTTGTTGTTGGCAGTAGCGATGAAGCCTGTTGAAGGATTGTAAAGATGGGGTAAATTCTCAAAAGGGATTGACCCTAACCAACCTGGGTCTTTTTGGTCGGGGCCGGTTTTCATCGGAAGAAAGCCAAACTTTTCCCCCCGCACAGGGATTGTGCCAGCACACCAATAGCCGATATTGCCGCGGCGATCAGCATAAAGAATATTTTCCACAGGAACTTTAAAATAGCGAATGGCTTTTTGGAAATCCTGCCAATTACGTGCTCGATTGAGTAGGTAGATAGCTAATCCCTCATCAGAAAGTTCCTGCCCCGTCCAACGCAAAGTAACCACTACTGGAGAGTCTTTTTTTGATCCCATAAGGCTTGTTTTCAGCGACAATTGTGGGTGAATATCTGACACTACCGGTCCATGTTTGGTTAGTCGAATAATAATGGGACGGGGAGGCTTGTTTTTGATTACAATGGTATCGGTAATGGTTTGGAAATTTTCCCAATGGCCATTGTACCAGTATTGGTTCGGATTGTTGGAATTAATTGTTTCAATATAAAAATCGGCATCGTCGGCCATGGCATTAGTAACCCCCCAGGCAATATGATCATTAAATCCAATTACGATGCCGGGATTCCCTGGGAAAGTAAATCCTGCAACGTTAAGCTTTGGAGTGACTAGGTGCATAACGTACCAGCAAGAGGGATTGGTAAGCGGTAGGTGAGGATCATTAGCCAAACTGGCGTACCCCGACTCCGACTTACCTGGTGCTATCACCCATCCATTGCTTCCAACAGAGAGTGCGTGTATTCCAAGAAATGAACTTAACAGTTTTTCGCTTTCCCGAAGAGGAGTTAGTAAATTAGACAATTTGGCTATCTCTGAAGGAATAATCACTGGCCATCGGGGGGAATACTTGCAGAATAGTTCTCGGGTTTTTTCGGTTCCTATCTTTGTTAGCAAATTAGCTGCCAAAAGTTCGGTGTGCCAGGCAAAAGAAAGCTGCCAAGCCGTCAATCGGGAGAACGCCAGACAATCTTCTACTCGCCACAGTTCAGGCTCGCAGTTCAGAACAAGAAATTCGATAGGGTATTTACCCTTGTTTTGTCGAATGTAGGTATTGATTCCTTTTACGTAAGCTGTCAGGATTCTGCGTGATTGGTCAGAAATGAAAAAGCTCAGTTTTTGTCCAATACGTTTGAAGCCGAGGGTAAGGAGAAGACGGTCTACTGCAAGGGTGGTATCGCCAAAAATGGCCGAAAGTTGCCCATTCACTATTCTTCTGGTTAGCTCTAATTGCCAGATACGATCCTGGGCAGTAACATAGCCAGCAGCGAAATAGAGATCATCATCGTTTTGGGCAAATATGTGGGGAATTCCATAGGAGTCGCGGTAGATTTCGACAGGTTCTCGTAAACCGGACAGCTCAATAGTTCCTTTTGCCTTGGGAAGGGATTTACGGAAGTTGTGATAGCTAATTACTAAAGTGACAACTACAAAAATTGCAATTAAAATTACAATCGTTTTAATAAGTTTTCCCACGCGCACGATAAATTGCTCCCTGCTTATTCAGAAGATGATCTCAAATAACTACTAATGCACACAGAATAAAAATACAGATTTTTGGCGAATTAATCAAGCATTATTTCTTATTATCAATATGTTATGAAAAAAATTATTGTATTAAACCGAAAATTTTTTTACATTGTTGTCACAATCATAAACAACAAAAGAGGTTTGGACATGTTTGTCGAATTGGTTATTGCCATTGTGCTGGGGTATGGAGTTGGGTCAATATCGCCTTCTTATTTTTTGGGTCGCCTGATAAGAAAATTGGACATACGGCAGCACGGGGATGGCAATGCGGGTACGGTGAATACCTATAAAGTTTTAGGGCTACTTCCCAGCGCTATCACTGCAGTGATCGACGTCAGCAAAGGCGTATTAATCTTCTGGTTCAGCTATCATGTTCTCCATTTTAGTTTGACAATTGCCCTGGCTGCAGGTTTTGCTGCTATTGTAGGACATGTTTTTCCTTTTTATCTCAATTTCCGGGGCGGGCAAGGGGTTGCCACTGCTACTGGTTTTCTGCTTTTCTGCCTTGCTCAGTTCATCCATTGGGGATGGTTTCCGATTTACAATCTGTGTTTTCTTGCATTCGTGGCCCTGACTTTTGGCTATATTTCTCGAAAAGGCGAGGTGGTGGGAAGTGTGGTGTTACCTCTACTGTTGTTTTTGATACTCCAATCAGCACCTTTGAATACCTGGACGGTATTTTTTGTTCTTATTGTTATCTACATCCTACTTATCAATTTTATTAATCTAATTCATAAAAGGGTGATGACAATCAACCCGGAGGTAAAAGCAAGAATCAAATGGTGGCGTTTCCTGCTGCGTCCGCTGGCAATTTTATTTCCTATTTTCTTTCAACTCATCGGCGAAAAGCCTACATTGGTGCTTTTGGGTATTATTACATTAATCTTTTTGGGTGTGGATTTAATACGTTTGAGTCATCGTGGCGTGAACATCTTCTTTTTCCGCAATCTGCCAATGTTTTTCAAAACGAAAGAAACCCAACGTATTTCTTCTATGAGCCTGTTTTTAATAGCAACATTTCTGGTATTGCTTCTTTTCCAATATCACATAGCCCTGATGACAATTCTTTATCTGATTTTCGGTGATTTGTTCGGAAAGTTTTTCGGCATGCAATTTGGTAAGATTCACCTATTTGGGAAATCTTTGGAAGGAAGTCTGGCTTTTTTTACAGCTTGTTTAATTTCAGGAATTGTTCTGTCTCACTATATTCCTATAACATTTCTTACTCTTTTTGTTGGAGCCCTGGCTGCTACTTTGGCAGAATTGTTACCCTTGGGTGTGGACGACAATTTTACTGTGGCTCTAATCAGTGCTTCTACCATGTATGTGACACAGATTTTTTAAGCTCTGTTTTGTTGGGAAATGTATTTTTCTAATCTTCTCATTTGGTTTTGGGAAAATCTCCAAAAAGCGCTTGCTTTGAGCCAGAAAATATTGTATATTTATTATCGTTCACTGAACTTGCCCGGTAGAGTAATTGGCAACTCAGGGGACTTTGGATCCCCTGTTGGAGGTTCGAGTCCTCCCCGGGCAGCTACAAGGCGAGGAAGAAAGAGTCTTCGCCTTTTTTGTTTGCAATTCATAAAAAATGTCCATTTAGGCATTCAAACTACCAGAGCAGGGTTTTATGGTTCGAATTGACGGTTCGCAGGGAGAAGGTGGCGGCCAAATCTTGCGCACAGCATTGACGCTTTCGATGCTAACCGGTGTTCCTTTCGAGATTTACAACATCCGCGCCCGTCGCTCCAATCCCGGTTTGATGCCTCAACATTTGGTTAGCGTACGTGCTGCTGCCCATATCACATCCGCGAGTGTGAATGGGGCAGAGAAAGGTTCCATGCAACTATACTTCGAGCCCCAACACCCCAAACCAGGAAATTACCATTTCGATATTGGCACTGCCGGGGCAATCAGTTTGGTGCTGCAGACCATTGCCTATCCTTTGGCGTTCTGCCGCCTGTCATCACAAATAACCATCACAGGTGGTACCCATGTTCCCTGGAGCCCCTCGTTTCACTTTTTAGATATGCATTGGCGGCCAATTATGGAAAAGTTAGGCTTCCATTTTTCTCTTCAGCTTAAACGCGCCGGGTTTTATCCTAAAGGTGGGGGCGAGGTAAGTCTGACGGTCTATCCTTGTAGCGAAGTGCGTTCCCTGGTGTTGCGAGAACGAGGTGAATTGCTGCGGGTTGAAGGAATTTCTGCTATTGCTAATCTTGATCCCGAAGTGGGATACCGACAGAAGCGTCGTGCAGAAGAGCGTCTGACAGAAAAGGCGCTTGCCCATCAAATCCAGTTTATTAAAATGCCTGCGGTTGGCAAGAATACCTTGATGCTCCTTTTAGCTCATTTTCAGTATGCTCAATTGGCTTACGAGAGTTTGGGTGCCATTGGTAAGCGTGCCGAAAAAGTGGCTGACGAAGCTTGCAATGCCCTGTTTGCTGCGCTTAAAACACCGGCTACCTTGGATGAACATTTAGCTGATCAATTGCTTTTACCTTTATCGTTTACTTCTCAGCGGTCCGAATTTATTGTTCCAAAGATTACAGGTCATATTCAGACCAATGCAGAAATCATCCAGGAGTTTTTACCTGTGCGGATTAACATTATTCCTATTGCAGATAGCAG
>MZGM01000105.1 GCA_002085035.1 Candidatus Zhuqueibacterota bacterium 4484_219 | reverse complement strand
CAGAAATCTTGCAAGCAAAGGAGGGACTATCACTTATTAACGGTACCCAGTACATGGCGGGGTTGGGTGCTTTAGCAGTGAAACAAGCAGAGGAGTTGCTCAAACTGGCTGACATCGCTGCTGCAATGAATTTAGAAGCCTTGATGGGTACACCTACAGCTTTTGATTCTCGTATTCAGGCAGCACGAGGACAATTAGGACAAATAGCCAGTGCTGAGAATTTGCGTGCCTTGATGGCTGGAAGTCAAATCCGCGAAGCTCATCGCTACTGTCCCCGAGTGCAAGATCCATACAGTTTACGCTGTACTCCGCAAGTGCATGGAGCCAGTCGAGATGCTGTCAAGTTTGTGCGCAGTGTAGTAGAACAAGAAATTAACGCTGCTACCGATAATCCATTGGTCTTCACTGAAACCGAAGATGTACTATCTGGAGGGAATTTTCATGGTCAACCTGTAGCCCTGGCTTTGGATGTGCTCGCAATTGCATTGGCAGAAGTTGGTAATATTGCAGAATGTCGTGTTGCCCTTTCCATGGATGGCGCCCAGTCTGGATTACCCTATTTTTTAGCCCAAGATCCTGGTTTGAATTCTGGTTTTATGATTGCTCAGGTCACCGCTGCCAGTTTGGTAGCCGAAAACAAAATCCTTTGTCATCCTGCAAGTGTGGATTCGTTACCTACATCGGCGGGTAAAGAAGACCATGTTAGCATGGGTGCTTTAGCTGTTCAAAAGCTGTGGAAGGTAATTGAAAACACGGAACAAATTTTGGCAATTGAGTTTTTGTGCGGAGCTCAGGGGTTAGATTTTCGCAAGCCACTCAAACCGGGTTCTGGTGTGGGCAAAGCGTACGATATGATCAGGGCTACAATACCTCCTTTGCAGCAAGATCGCTCCTTAACTCCAGATATAGCCGATATGATACAGCTGATGCGGTCAGCCCAGTTCCTGGAAGAAGTAGAAAGAATAACGCCGTTAAAATAAGCCTGACCAATACATAAAAAATTGGAGTTCTATGGAATTATTTGAACATCAAAAATTTAGAGGGAAAACCTATGAGCGAAAAAGTAGTAATGGAAGCGTTAACATTTGATGATGTACTGTTGGTTCCGGCCAAATCAGAGGTGTTGCCAAGGGAGGTGGACGTAAGCACAAAGCTTTCTCGAAATATTGCCTTAAATATTCCCCTGGTGAGCGCAGCCATGGATACAGTGACCGAGGCAAGATTGGCTATCGCCTTGGCTCGTGAGGGGGGTATTGGGATTATTCACAAGAACATGTCAATTGCTCGTCAGGTTGCTGAGGTCGATAAAGTAAAACGTTCTGAAAGCGGCATGATTGTTGATCCTGTGACACTGCCAGTTGATGCAAAACTCAAGGATGCTTTGAAATTGATGGAGCGTTACCGTATTTCTGGAATCCCTATTGTGCAAGGCAGGAAGTTAGTAGGTATTCTTACCAACCGTGACCAGCGTTTTGAGACCAATTTAGATTTGCCTGTTGAACAGATTATGACTAAGGAAAATCTAATCACCGCACCAGTAGGTACGACTTTAGAAGAAGCAGAAAAGATTTTACAAAAGCATAAGATTGAAAAACTACTTATTGTGGACGACCAGTTTAACTTGTGTGGTCTAATTACTGTGAAAGACATCCAGAAAAAGCGCATGTTTCCCCATGCTTGTAAAGATCAGCTTGGTCGTTTGCGAGTAGGAGCTGCGGTGGGAGTAACTCGTGATACTATCGAACGAACCGAAGCTTTGCAGAAAGCGGGTGTAGATGTAGTGGTAGTGGACACGGCTCATGGCCATTCCAAATTTGTTTTGGAGTTAGTAAAAGAGCTTAAACAACAAATCCCTTCTTTGGAAATAATTGCTGGCAATGTTGGTACTGCTGAGGGAACAGAGGATTTGATCAAGGCTGGGGCTGATGCCGTGAAAGTAGGTATCGGCCCAGGTTCAATTTGTACTACCCGAGTAATTGCAGGGGTTGGTGTGCCACAAATTACTGCAATCATGGAATGTGCTAAAATAGCGCAAAAGTATGGAGTGCCGATTATTGCTGATGGAGGTATTAAGCAAATCGGTGATATTGCCAAGGCTATTGCTGCCGGGGCAGATTCGGTAATGATTGGCGCTCTGTTTGCTGGTTTAGAAGAGAGTCCCGGAGAAACGATCTTATATGAAGGCCGTAGCTACAAGGTTTACCGTGCCATGGGGTCTTTGGCTGCTATGAAAAGTGGGAGTGCGGATCGCTATTTCCAGGAGGAAGAAGCTAAAAAATTAGTCCCTGAAGGTATTGAAGGTCGTGTGCCTTACCGAGGAAAGTTAACTGACGCAGTATTTCAGATGATTGGCGGTTTACGTGCTGCTATGGGGTATTGCGGAGTTCGTAATATTGCTGAAATGAAGACTAAAACACGTTTTGTACGTATGACGACAGCCGGATTACGAGAAAGCCACCCACACGATGTAATTATTACTAAAGAGGCTCCTAATTACAAATTAGGGTAAAAAAAAGAAACCGGGTTCGCAACGCCACACCGGGATTAGGGGGAGTTACCGGTTAAGGCATGCTTGCCCGGTTTCAAGGAAAGAAAAACAGTTATTTACAATGTGTTAACTAACCGTGCTAATTTCGACTTTTTATTAGCAGCTTTATTCTTATGAATAATACCTTTTATTACAAGTCTATCCAATAGGGAGGAGGCTTTATTGTACAACACCACAGCTTCTTCCTTCGACTGCGCGGTGCGAAGCTTCTTCAACGCAGTCTTTAACATCGTCTTGTAATGGGTATTTCGTAACCGTGCTTTTTCACTTTGCCGAATTCGTTTAATCGCTGATTTATGATGTGCCATTTCATCTCCATTGCTAAAGTTCACTGGTTAATATAATAAAAAATTTTTAATTTGTCAATAAAAAATTTTCTTAAATTACATATCTTCCCGTAGTGTTAGCCGATAGCTTAACTCCTACCATACTGAAATTCCCATTTGTCGACTTATAGTATTGTTAATCAAATCTTTTATCTTTGAAATACAACTTTCCCGAGTTTGATAAATCCTTCAACTTGCAATCGGCAAAGATACAGTCCAGAGGTTAATTGTTTTCCTTTATTATCGCAGCCATTCCAACTCACTCGGTAGATACCTGGTAGTTTTCTCTCATTCACCAGTGTCCGCACTCTTTGTCCCAGTAAGTTATAGATTTCCAAAATGACAAAACTCGGCTGGGACAACTCATAGCAGATAATCGTGGAAGCATTGAAAGGATTGGGATAATTTTGAAAAAGTCGAGGAGATAGAAACTGATTTGATGAAAAGCTAATACCACTGGAAACAGCCGTAAATGTCGTACAAGGGATAGAGGTAACAAAAATATCCTTTTCATCATCCACCAGAGCTTGCCAAGCAATCCAGATATTACTCAAATTGTCCAATACTAAAACAGGCTTTTGTCTATAAGAAATAGTGGAGACCGAGTCAGCATAAATAAGCTTAGGCTTTGATAAAAGTGTGTCCATCATAATTTGTGCAAAAACACTGTTATGATAACTCCAAGTAATCGCCAAATTATCCGAATTATCGCTTAATGAAAAATCTCTCCCTTTTTCCAGAGTCCATTTCTTCACAAACTCTTCGGTTGAACCGCTATAACTTTTCAAGTAATTTTTGATACCCGCTGTATCACAATAGGAGGTGTAGGCGATATAGATTTGGCCGGAATTATCTGTCCCGATATCATATGGTTGATACCCGCTTGCCACTTTCACTTTGGACCAGCATGTATCCTGATAAAAAGCCGCTGTAACTGTGTCCCAGTCGATATTACCCGATACATGTCCATGTGCCATACAAAGAACCCAAGGTATGTTCGATTGAGTCCCAGTGGCTTTTAGTGGACCATCATAAAACTCATAATAGACCCCTGCGAAAGTCCCATACAAAACTATTGTTGAATCGCCCCAGGAACTTCCATCATAGTATCGAGTCCAGATATGTGGCCCTTCACCGTCAACCCCGCTCCTCCAGAATATCCAGACTGAACTGTCAATCCCCGAGCACATTGCAGGGTAAAATCCAAAGCAACATATTGTGTCTGGAGTCGACCATTGAAATCCATCATACTTTTTAATAAGTATAGCTCCTGGTTCTTGTGGTTCATAAGTATTCAGACACCAGGCCACCCAGATATCGCCTTTGGAATCGATAGTAACCGCATAGTGTCCGCTTTTTTCAGGAGTATTTCTGGTTATAGTAGTTAGATCTGAAATCATTCCTCGCTCAACATATCTTGCATAGATGTTCCATGTCCCGCTTCGCTCGCTTTCCCAGAATATCCAAATTCTGTCCTCATTGTCAACAATGATTTGCGGATTAACATCGTCATTAGGATCGTCCGAAATTCGTATGATTTGGCCTGTCTGAGCACATAAACGATTACCCAAAGAAAGAAATACGGTTAGAACCAATAATTCTAAAATAGTGTTTACTATAGCGAATTTTAATGCTTCAAGTTTCATAGCTTTTGGGGCTGGAGTATTAGTTCTCATGTGAATAGAAAAGCGCACGCAGCTCACCGAATCAGCGTCATCTTGCGCGTTAATGTTCGAGATGGTGTTTGAAGCCGGTAAAAATATAGACCACTTGGTAATAGGTTCCCTTGAACGTCGCGGCCATTCCAATAAATTCGGTGCTCTCCTGCTGGTTTGATCCCGTCCACAAGCGTGGCGACCTTCTCACCCATCAGGTTGAATACAGAAAGCGTAACCGGCTCAGTGCGTTCCAGGCTGAAAACAATGGCTGTTCCAGGGTTAAATGGGTTCGGATAGTTTTGAGATAGAGAAAAACGCCTGGGAACTTCTTTAGCTGAGTTCTCCACATTGGTATATATCTCTCCGGAGAGCTCTCTGCCTTTTTCCATTGCTTGCCCTGTTTCATCCGCCAGATAGATATTGACCCAGTCAGGACGAGCTGGTAGGTCTCCTCCTTGTACAAGTGCTTGCCAGCGTTCGTCGGTAAGGCGGTCAAAATTCTCTGTGATTTTCTCATAATAGGACATCACCGGCCCCACAAATGCCATGGGCTGATAGTTGGCCGAAGGTGCCTCCGCCAGAAAAACACCCAGGTTTATTTTTCCCACCCCTACATGCAATACCCGACCAACAATCGCCCCAAAATAATCGGTCGGCTGCGTGTGAACATCGGCAACCAGATAATCTCCCTTGGCAGCATCATCCATGGTGTAGAAAATACTTGCATACCAACCTGAAAAGGGAGGTGCGCCGCTCATCATGCTCACAAAAAGCATCTTTTTCAAAAAAAGTTCTTCTTCGATGCTGAGAAGCTCTCGATCTACTTCCTTCTGGGCGATGTTTGCCAGGGTATCCATCACGCTTTTCAGGCGAGGAAAGTAGTTCTGAATTCTTTCTATTACCCAATTACCTTCAGAAGGAAACTGGGCGAAGTAAGAATGGGCTTTGTGGGCAAAATTTGCGATCTGGCGGTAGAAATCGGGATAAGGTTCCACAAAGCTGTGGGGGAAGGAACATCC
>MZGM01000104.1 GCA_002085035.1 Candidatus Zhuqueibacterota bacterium 4484_219 | reverse complement strand
GACTTCGAATAAATGGCTAGTCTTATTCGCTACAAGCATTTTGTCCCTATCAGGACAAACAAGAGTTTCGTTAGGGGCTGTATCAAAAGCTAATGATTTAAGATAACAGCAAAGAACGCAACGGGAGCCCAAAATAGGCAACATTTTTATAAATAGATAATTAGCCCTTTGCGATCTTTGCGACTTCTTGGCGAACTTTGCGGTTAAAAATGCCTTTTGATACAGCCCCTAATGCCTTCTGGGGGCAATTTTTCTATAAACATGCCGTCCCTAACGAAACTCTTGTTTGTCCTGATAGGGACAAAATGCTTGTAGCGAATAAGACTAGCCATTTATTCGAAGTCCCTTTAGGGACGACATGGCTTTCTTATTTTTCGTAAGTTTTCCGAATCTGGGATTAATGAAGTTATGAAGGGGTTATCTTTACAAGGTTCTAAAGAGGTGCCGCTAATTCCCGAAGTTGATGCTGCAGATCTTCCAACTCATAAATAGGTAACACCAAAGGGATCCCTTTTTTTTGCAACCTAACAGCCATTTCAAAGGCCCTTGGTAATTTGAGATGGGTCGAGTTTACCAAAGCCATATTTTTGAAGAATTCGGTCTTAGGACCATCAAAACAGATTTGTCCGCGCTGAAGTGCTACAATTCGATGTACCAGAGCTCCGACAAAATCCATATCATGAGAAACGATAACTATAGTTTTCCCCTGTTGGAAGATGCGTCGAATAACTTGCTTAAGAAGAATAATGCTTCTGTAATCCAACCCGGCAGTAGGTTCATCTAAAACAAGAACTTTTGGTTCCATTACCAGGATGCTAGCAATAGCCACTCGTCTTTTTTCGCCGTCACTTAGTCGAAATGGTGACCGGTTTCGAAAAATAGCATAGTCAAGATCTACCAGAGCCAGTTTCTCCCGAATTTGTTGCTCAATTTCTGACTCTGGTATTTTGAGATTGCGCAGGCCATAGGCAATTTCGTCATAAACGGTATTTTCAAAGAACTGCGTTTCAGGAAATTGAAACACAATTCCTATCCTCTGGCGGATTTTGGTAATTTCCCTGGCATAGTTCTGTATTGGAACCTCATCTACCAGAATTTGTCCCTCAACAGGTCTCAGCAACGCATTGAAAAGCTGGATCAAAGTGGTCTTGCCAGAACCACTGGGACCCACGATACCAATGAAATCTCCCTGTTCAATTGTCAGGGAGATATGACGCAACACCCAATCAGAATTAGGTTGAAAAGAGTGTGTGTATCGGAATGAAACATCTTGTAATTGAATTTTCAATGTTTTTCGGTACTCCCCTTCTAAGTTAGCCACTCCTTTAGTTCCCATTCTATGGGTACACCAACGCCAATAGTTGCCAAACTTTCCCGATGCTCAAAAACCTCTTCGGGAGAACCGTCCAGAAATACCCGACCCTGATTGAGAACAATCAACCGTTCGGTGTGTAAGGTTTCCTCAGGAAATTGAGTAATCAAAATGGGGGTTACTTGTCGAACAAATTTGCCGTTCCTGAGAGTCATTTCTAAAATCCTGTCACGCGAAAAAGGATCAAGCAAGGAAGTGGGCTCGTCTAAAATCAAATACTTCGGACGCATTACCAGGACCGCTGCTACTGCCAATAATTGCTTTTCACCGCCGGAAAGGTAGTGGGGAGAGTGGAACATGTACTCGCTAAGATTAAAATCGTTCAACACATTCTTAACCCGTTCATGCATTTCCGCAGGATCGATTCCCAGATTTTCCAGCCCAAAGGCAACTTCCCGCTCTACTGTAGTAGAAACAATCTGATTGTCAGGATTCTGGAATACCATCCCTACCAGTTTACGGACTTCAAAATTTTCTGTTTCATTTGCGGTATTCAAACCATCTACCAGAACTTGTCCCCGAGTAGGTCGAAATAAGCCGTTTAGGCAGCGGGCAAGGGTAGTTTTGCCCGAGCCATTAGCCCCCATGATGCTAACGGACTTTCCTTCCTCTATGATTAGGTCAATTCCATTAAGAATAAACCTGTCTTTGTTCTCCGGATAGGAGAAATAAAGATCTCTTATTTCTATCACTTAATATTACGATTCCCTTTTTTAGCCATCATTGAACTAATTTTGTTAATAATAGCTTCGGTAGCCCCCAGGTTTTCTTCGATGAAGCGTGCTGCAATTTGTCCCTTCTTCTTTGTTGCCGAAGGGTCTGCCAGGAGTTTTCGCAATGTCTGATAAACCTCTTGTTTTGAATTAACTACTGCCCCTGCTCCAAGTTCCACTAATTTTTGTGCCTCTGGTGAATTCAAAATGCGCGGCCCGAACAAAACTGTATTACCACAAGCTGCCGGTTCCATCACGTTGTGTACCCCCGGACCGAAACTTCCCCCCACATAGGCAATCTGGCTGTAGGAATAAAGATTAGCTAAAATCCCAATGCGATCCACAATAATAACTGCAGGATAAGAATTGGACTCCTCTTCCTGAATCTGGGAAAATGTTTTGACATTCAGTTTGGTGTTTTCAAAAAATCTTCTGATTTCCTCTACTCGTTTAGGCGAGGGTTCATGAGGCACAATGATGAGCAACAGATTGGGGAACTCTTTGAAAAGTTCAATTACCGCTGGGAAAAGATGGATTTCGTCAGAAGGCCAGGTGCTTCCCAAGCAAACGGTGACATGTCCACTTACCAGATCCTGGGGCAGCAATTTTTTCTGGAAGCTTTCCTGACTGCGAAAATAAACCTGATCAAAACGAGTGTCGCCAATCACTTCTACCTGTTGTGCAGGAGAAAGTAGGTTGCTAAAAAGTTGTCGGTCAGTTTCGCTGGCAGGAGCAACAAAATTCAACCGACTAAACACGCTTCGGTAAAAGCTGCGTAATATCGGCTTAAGAAGCAAAGAATCCTTTGGCATAGTGGCATTGATAAGAAAAATGGGGATACGACGGCTATGCAATGCCCAGACCAAATTAGGCCAGATATCATGCTTGGAAATGATGACCGCCGAAGGGCGAATTCGATTCAGAAATTGTCTGATTGCGCGCAAACTATCGAATGGCAAATAGATTGCTAAATCCGGATATGGGCATTGTCCCACATGTTCATAGCCAGAGGGTGAAAAAAAGGTGACGATCCGTTTACACTGGGGTATCACTTCTACGATTCGTTTCAATATGGGTTTGACCTGTTCAAATTCGCCTAATGAAGCACAATGGAAAAGAATTCTCTTTTCGTCTGGCGATAATACCGGAAAGGCGTTCTCAATATCCTGCAATAACTTGCCTCGGCCTTGAATGCCCCGTCGAATTTTGTGATTAAATAGGGCAGCAATATGAAAGCCAACGAATAATAAGGGAACAATCAAAATGTTGTACAGCAAAAACCAGAAAATTTGCACTGTATTCCTCGTCGAATAGTTAGTGTTAGGGGTTACAAAAGTTTTTGGCAAGCAGTCAATACCTCATCTACAGAAATCTCTTCCATGCATTTAAAATGCCCCCTGGGGCATTTGTTGGTACCATGGAATGAACAGGGTCGACAATTCAAAGTGTTGTTTTCAACTACTATCGCCTGGGCCCGAAATGGGAAAAAGCCTAATTCTTTAACTGTGGGGCCAAAGATCGCCACAATTTTCCTTTTCAAGGCAGCTGCTATGTGCATCAGCCCACTGTCGTTAGTAACAATCAAATCACAGCGAGAGATTGCTGCTGCCGTTTCTAACAGTGAGAATTTGCCACATAAATTGAGAGCCGCTGAACTTAGCTGATATTCAATTTTTTGGACTGCTTCTTTGTCTTTCGAAGAGCCAAATAGCAAAATCCGCGCTGAATAACGTTGATGAAGTAGAGCACACAATTGAGCAAATTTTTCCGCTGGCCAACATTTTGTCCACCTTCCACCACCGGGAGCTACACCAATGAGCAAAGAGCAAGATTCTGTGGCTAATAGTCGGTCAACTTTTTCAAAAGATATTGGTGGTACGTAGAGTTCTACGCTTCCACCGTCATCTTTAACGCCGAGATCGGCCACCGCCTGCAAATAACGCAAGGGAACAGGTTGAACTGGTTGGGGGTAAAAATTTTTCTTGAAATTAACCAGAAAAAAACGCGGTATCGCTTGTTTTAGGTAACGTCTTACATTTGCATTACGTAGGAAAAATGAAATTAAATAGCTTTTCAAGTTTTTTTGCAAATCAATAACCAGATCATACTGTTGAGCATTTAGCGTTTTAACCATACACAAAAAATCCTGCCATTTAGGAGTTTCTGACAGGGAGAAAATCTGGTTTAAGTTAGGATTGTATAGTACCAAAGTTTTGAATCGTGATTTGACCAAAAAATCAATCTGTGCTTCAGGAAATCTTTTGCGCAACACTCTGACAAAGTGAGATGTCAATACCAGATCTCCGATGGCTCCAAACCGTACGATCAAAATCCGTTTGGGGTTAAACATTGTGGCCTATGTGTTGTCACTCTGGGTCTTGGACCAATCTCTTAAATTTCTGAACCAGTTGATAGTCCTGCGCAATCCTTCCTCTACTGGAATTTTAGCTTCCCAATTCAGGATTCGTTTAGCGAGGGAAATATCAGGTTGTCGTACTTTTGGATCATCTACTGGTAGAGGATGAAATTCAATGGAGCTCTGGCTATTAGTCAATTCGATGATTTTTTGTGCCATCTCCAGTAGAGTCATCTCATGTGGGTTGCCGATATTAACTGGTTGGTTGTAATCTGAGATCAATAGACGATAGATTCCCTCGATGGTATCGTCAACATAGCAAAAGCTGCGGGTTTGCGATCCATCGCCGAACACTGTAAGGGGTTTGTTCATTAATGCCTGAGAGATAAAAGCAGGGATGGCACGGCCGTCCTTTAGTCGCATGCGAGGGCCGAAGGTATTAAAAATTCGGACGATTTTAGTATTGATGCCATGAATGCGATGATAAGCCATGGTTAAGGCTTCGGCGAAACGTTTCGCTTCGTCGTAAACTCCCCGCGGTCCTACTGGGTTGACATTGCCCCAGTATTCTTCCGGCTGAGGGTGAACCAATGGATCACCATAGACTTCTGAGGTAGATGCTAATAAAAATGTTGCCTTTTTCTCTTTAGCCAATCCAAGAGCTTTGTGGGTACCCATTGATCCTACTTTCAAGGTCTGAATGGGCAATTGCATGTAGTCGATGGGACTGGCAGGAGAGGCGAAGTGCAAAATGTAGTCGATCTCGCCGGCAATGAAGATGTACTCCGTCACATCATGTTTAATAAATTTGAAATTTTCACCTTGAAGGTGTTCAATGTTAGCAATGTTACCAGTAAGTAGATTATCCATGCAAATAACCTGATGTCCTTTGTTCAACAGATATTCGCAGAGATGTGAGCCCAAAAAGCCAGCACCACCTGTAACTAATGTTCTTGGCATTAGTCAACTCCTCTATTTTTTGAAATGTGGACCTTTAATTACAGCTTTCGTCTACAACTACCAACTTTTGACGCAATCCGGAGGAGACTAAATATCCCAATTGGTTTTTTTGTTTCAAGAAAATAATCACTCCTTCTACAGCGTCAAGCGATTCGATCAGGTTCAGTCCTTTTTGGGGGCCGAGTACAAAAACCGCGGTGGCCAGAGCATCGGCATCCATGGTATTGTCTGCCAAAATTGTGACGCTGACACAATCGCGAGCAGGCAGCCCGGTACGAGGGTTCAGGATATGATGAAAACGTACGCCGTTTAGAATTAGGTATTGCTGATAGTCACCCGATGTAGCCACGCTGCCCGAATCCAACGGGAAATAACCAAAGAAACCATCGCTTTTGCGGGGATGACGAATCCAGACCCGCCGTTTGCCAGCAGTCCAAGCACTGGCAATAGTTCGGAGATCGCCACCTGCATCTACCAGCGCATCAGTAACACCATTTTGTTGAAGCACTGAAATTGCCGCATCTACTGCGAAACCTTTAGCGATGCCGCCAAGGTTTATTTTCATTCCCGGAAACGGCAGGTAAACAGAGGAATCTTCTAACGAAATGAGTCGAAAATTAACCAAAGGCAATAGTTTGTCAATTTCTTCTTTGGTCGGAATGGTAGGATTATCGGGGTCAAAATTCCACAGATCTGTTTCCACACCGATGGTAACGTCAAAAGCTCCCCGTGACAGTTCTCCAATTTTCACTGCCTGTTGTAGTACCTGGTACAAATCGGCTGACACTTTCATTGGTCGTAAACCCGCGGCTCGATTAAGTTTTGCAAGTTCACTTTCGTGTATCTGTGCGGATGTTTTTAGTTCGATTTGTCTCATACGCTCGAATGCTTTTTCTACTGCCTGCTGTACTTGCACATTTGATTTGTCGCCATCATAAACAGAAATGGAGACATATGTCCCCATCATCAAACGTGTATCTTGGTAGTT
>MZGM01000103.1 GCA_002085035.1 Candidatus Zhuqueibacterota bacterium 4484_219 | reverse complement strand
AAAAGAAAAACAACTTTACTTAACAGCAATTCAAGTCGATATTTATGATAAACTTGTTTCTGAACAAGAAGTAAAAGAATATTATCAGCATCTTAATGAAAAAAGGCATGTGGCACAGATTTTTTTGAAATTTAACTATTTGAATAACCCCAAAGAAGTAGAAAGAGTGAGGAAGAAAGCTCAACGTTTATTGGATAAAATTAAAAAAGGGGCGGATTTTGCTGAACTTGCCAAAAAATATTCACAGGATAAGAGAACTGCTCCTAATGGTGGAGATATGGGGTATATTCGTTGGGGAACTGATAGGTTAAGTAAGCATCTGCAGCAAATTATCTTCAATCTTAAATTGGGAGAAGTTTCTCAACCAGTTGAAACACAGATAGGGTTTCATATTTTCAAAGTGACAGAAGAAAAGATATACTATAAGCCAAGCTACAGCGAAGCTCGTTTTCGAATTCAAAGAACCTTAATAGATGCACACAAAAGAAAAGAGTTCGAAAAGATTTTTGCAAGTTATTATGATAGCTTGAAGCAAGTGTATGGTGTTAAATTCAATGAAGAAAACATTTATCGGTTTGCTGAGAAGATGGCTGCTTCCAAAGAACAACATTCGAAACCCGATTCGTTAAATCGAGGACGATTCTATTTAATCACAGAAGAAGACAAAAAGCTTCCCTTGGTAACCTTTGAAGGTGGGAGCATAACTTTGGGTGAGTTCATACCTATAATCACAGCGAAATATCCTCCCTATAATCTTCCAGTACAGGAGTATGTAGAGGGGACAAAAGAGCGCCTAAAGGACATGCTGCGGATAAAGTTACTTGCCTATCATGCTAGATTTTTGCTGAGGCAAGCAAACAAGGAACCAATTTTATTGAAAGCAAGAAAATAGCCAATCAACTAATGAAAGAATGGATAAAAAAATTGCATGAAAGATATAAAGTAAAAATTTATTATAGAGTATTGAAAAAAGCTTATAGCAGATTGTAGGTCGTACAAGTTTCCCAAAAGAAGTTACCAAAAATAAACAAATAATTACCCAAAACTTGACATCTTAAGAATAATTTGTTATAACCGGGGTGTTTAAGGAAAAAAGTCGGGGGTTTCAAAGATTTGAGGAATTGAAGGTTAAGTATGAGATTTACAAAAGTAAGTTAAATGATGTCAAATCTGGTCCGAAACATTTCTTCTAAACAGCGATTATTCATAGCGTTGGTAGTGGTGATTGTTTTTTCTACCACTGCAGCAGCATTACTAAACTTCGAGTTGGCCAATGTAGCTATTGATGCTATAACCCGGGCTACCGAGTCCGGGTATAATTATTTTATAGGGGATGTGAGTGTTCTTACTGATCAAAAGTTTCCCGATAATGATTCCTCGGCAGCAAAACTAACAGTTGTTAATAATGGGATGATCATATTCGATTTGGATAGGGTTTATGCTCTTCATAGTGCCAGACTCTACGTAGGCGAAAATCATGGTGGTTACTATATTTGGGCGTGGCTGGGTGGTCATCGGGCCAACGATGGGGGCGTAAGAGACCCTATGGGCGAATTGGTAGCGACGGTAGAAAATTATGAGTTTGCCAGCAATTGTTGGGTAGATTTCCCTTTTCCATCTAATACCTATTCGGACAATGTGGAACTAAATATAACCTCCGGTGCAGATCTCTACGAGTTTGAACTGTATGCCGAAAATAAGCGTATCTATAGTCCCCAGCAACATTGTCTGCCATTGGATTTTATCGGCACATCCCTGAACACAGAAATGAGCATCAATATCGACATTCTGGATTCATTGGGCAATGCTGAGCAGGCTACCCTCGAAATTTCTGCCTATGACATTGATGACACCTCTGAAGTTGAGATATATCTGAACAACAATGGACCCCTGTGGCCCAGCAGCAATGGCATCGGCCATGATACTTTGGTCACATTTGTCAAGGCTTTGAACATTCAAACCTTGCAGATGGGGGAAAATGAACTGCGATTCGTTTATGCCAACGATTTTGACGGAGGTCTTTGTCAGAACTAAGAAGCTAATTTACTTGAAATAGGAACTTTATACTCATGAAGCTAAATGTAATACATAATATGTCGAACATAATTGTTGCCATTATCATTGTGCTTGCTTTATTTGCAATGGCTGCGTATGCTGCAGTTACGGTGGAAATTACTACAGAAACTGGTTTACTAACAGTTGGTAGAGGGACGGTTGTTTCCTTGAGTGGTAGCTGTACCACCTCCCCAGATGATTCAGTTACATCTTACCTTTGGGAGTTGATTGCTCGACCTGTTGGCTCTACCGCAGAGTTTAACAGTCCAGATACCCGATCTACAACCTTTGTTCCGGACTCGGTTGGCCAATATACAGTGCAATTAACAGTTACGACCGCTCAGGGCGTTGATACCAGTGTTTCAGTTGTCATCACTGCAGCAACCTGGGTGGGGGTTGGAAATGCAGGCAGTGCAACTCCCCAATGTACTGCCTGTCATGAGGACAAACAACATGACTGGGCCAATACCCCTCACGCTGCTACTTTCAGGAACATACTCGAAAGCTCTGGCGTAATGTCCTATCAAATCCATTGCCTTAAATGTCACACCATGGGTTATGATACTGACAGCCTGGCCGTAAATAATGGTTGGGATGATATTGCAATAGGCTACGGTTGGAAGCCCCCCGTTGTTGGTACTTATTGGACAATCCCCAACCCTTCCAGCGCTTCTTGTTGGGACAGCTTGGTTATTAATTACCCAGATCTGGCTGCATTGTCCAGCGTCCAGTGCGAAAACTGTCATGGACCCGGTAGTGAACATCATGGGCTTACAGCTCATAATGAGATCTCCTCCAGCTATGATGAAAAGGTGTGTAATCAGTGTCATCATCAATATGTTCAGTGGGAAGAATCCGCACATTCTGTTCCTACCAGTTATCCCACTGGTGTAGGACACGAGTTTTGCGTGAAGTGTCATGCGTAGAATATGGAGAGCATATTGAAAATTCTGCCCATACTACTTGTGTGTCCAATGCCTGCATCACCTGCCATATGGCCTCTACACCTGCAGATACTCTTTCAGGAGCTAACAAGGTGGGCGAACATAGCTTTGCTATGAAATGGGATTATGATACTCCGGAGAATTCTTCCGATGATGTAGAGAATTTAAATGCATGTACAGGTTCAGGTTGCCATAGCGATCTTACGACTTTCAACTGTCCAGCGCGGGATGATTATGATGGAGATAGTATTGTAGAGGGTGTTCAGGATGAGATTCAGGGACTTTTAAATAAGCTTGGAACCCTATTGCCACCAGTAGGTATTCCTGATGTGGTTGTTAATCCGAGTTATACTTCTGATCAGCTTAAAGCTGCCTATAATTACTTCTTTGTAAAAAACGACGGCAGTTTTGGAATTCATAATACCAATTATGCTGTGCAGCTCCTTCAAAGATCCTACACTATTCTGGCTGATGTTGAACCTGACGAAAATCTTGAGAGAGTCCCCGAGGTTTATTCACTTTCTTCTAATTATCCTAATCCTTTCAGTACAGAAATGAAAATCAAGTACAGCATTCCTGAAGAGGTTTTTGTAACTTTGAAGATTTATGATATTAGGGGCAGGTTAGTTAAGAAACTGGTAGACGAGGTTAAGAGAAGTGGGCGTTATGTAGTACAGTGGAACGGCAAAAATGACACTGGCAGAGATATGCCTAGTGGAGTTTATTTTTGTACTATCCGTGCCGGTAACTTTAGTTGTACAAACAAAATTATTTTAGTACGGTAAAAACAGAGAGGTTATTAACATGAGCAAGATTAAGAAACGATTGCGTTCGGTAATTGTAGTGCTCGGTCTATTGTCACTGGTTGTAATAGATTTGTGGCACACCGATCGAACACCAGCAGTTCGGTCTTTTTTCCCTGAAGGGGTGGTTGCTTCTCCTGGAGCAATGTCAGTGGTCTCAATTGTTGCTTCGGATGATGCGGATCTTTCTAATCCCGCTCCAATTACCGTGAGTCCTGAATATGTAGATGATCCGCATAGCGATATGAACGCTCGGTTAAACAAGGAACAAATTGAGGAGATGGTGTACAAAGCTTTGAATTTAGACCAATCCCCCCGATCGATTCGGGAGGTGGTACAGCCTGGTGATTGGGTAGTGCTTAAGCCGAATATAGTTACCTGTCCCGATGGAGAAGGAATACATACTGCATATGGTCAACAAAGTTGGAGCCGAGGAACTAATCGGGGGCAAGATCATTGGGGACAGAATACCGACCTGCGCGTAGTACGAGCAGTGCTTAAATACCTGATTGAAGTAGATGGAGATGCCAGCCGGATAACTATTGCCGAAGGTGGTGCTGAATGGCATAAACTGGGCGAGAGCAATACTGATCCTAATCAAGAACATGATGGCTGGACTGCCCATTGGGAGCCTTTTGATAGCCTGAGCTATGTTGATATTGTCAATGAGTTTCAGGGTAATAAAAAGGGTATTATAGTAGATATCGTAGATTTAAATTATGATGACTATGTGGACAAAGATGGAGCAGTTTACCCCTGGACAGAACATAGTCCCAGTGGCGATCCAATTCCTGTACCCGATCCTAATGGTACTGGAGTGACCTGGTTTCAAAGGCCGGAGGGATTCTATGTGTCGAGAACTCTTTTGGAGTGTGATAAATTAATCAATATTCCAGCAATGAAAACACATGATATTCCCGGCGAAACAACAATTTTCAAGCAGTATGTTGGCACCTATATGCAGAATGCCTACGGTGGTGGTTGGGGTAAGGGAGGTCTGCATGTTTTTGGAAATGACAAAGTTCCTAACGGTTTTATGGATCTGTACTCTTATCGTCCTACCGACTATGCAGTGGTGGAAGGCATCTGGGGAGTAGAAGGTAATGGCCCCCAAACTGGCGATGACGTGAAACTAAATGTGATTGTAGCCGGTGGGGACCCGGTAGCAACTGAAGCTGTAACTGCGCAGATTATGGGTTTTAATCCCTATGATATTTATCACCTACACTTAGCAGCGGCTAAAGGTTTCGGTACCTGGGACATGAACCAGATCGAGGTGGTGGGCAGATCCATACAGGAAGTACGTCGGCCGTTTCGTAAACCATCAAGCTGGGCTACTGGGCCAATGGGCATTGTCCGTTGGTTGGTTAATGGCCCATACGAAGGTACTTCTATCGATCCAGATTATCTCAACGGGGAGGCTGGGATTACCCCGGAAGAAGGCGACGTAAGCAATGGCCACGTCTGGGAAGTAGCAGAATGTAATCTGCGTGATGACCGATCTACTCTATCGTTGGGCGGAGGCAGTGGAGTTATCAATTACGCCTTCACCTGGATTAAATCTGACAGTCAAAGAAGTGTGTATCTGTTTGCTAAAGGTGATGATGAACTCAAGGTGTGGTTGAATGGAGAGATATTGAATGAAAGTGGAAAGTCTTCTCTTATCAAATTAATCACACTTAACGAAGGTTGGAACGCACTGTTAGTAAAGGTACTCAACACAGTTGGAGAAAGTTCTGTAGAAGTAAAACTCCAGGATAATGATCGTAATACCCCGATGGGAATTCAGTATTTATTGGTCAATACCAGCAGAGTTGTTGAGGGGGATAAACTCCTTAAGCCTCTAAGTTTTAAACTATCCCAGAACTATCCAAATCCATTCCCACGAACCCCTGGTCGAAAGGGTAATCCTACTACCTGGATTTATTTTGAGCTTGCTCAGCCCGGCCATGTTACATTAACAGTGTACAATGTTATCGGGCAGAAGGTTCGAACTCTGGTAGACAAAAATTTGCCTGCCGGGGTTAATTATAGTGTATGGTGGAATGGGAAGGATGATTTGGGACGAAATGTTGGTAGTGGAATCTACTTGTACAGATTGACTTCAAATGGCCGCACCTTGACCCGGAAGATGATGTTGCTTCGATAGGTGGAAATAAAAAGCGGGACAATAAATTCTCGATTTGAAATAGGACAGAAAATGAGACAAAGATGCCCATCTAACGGGTATTTGTTTGTATTATCTGCCGCGTCGGCAACTTTGGTTGTACAAAGAGAATCACATTGGTAAGGTAGTGTTACTAAAACTGATTTATGAATTAATCACTCGTCTCCAGTATTATTTCGATCAGATAGAGGGTTCGTATACTCACCGAGTGATTGTTTCAGCGTGGGATCTTTTCGCTCAACTGTGGTATTATGTATTGATCGGAATCTTCGTTACTCTCCTGATATCCAGATTTGTGCAGGTTGATAAATTATCCTCGGTTCTGCGCGGGAAATGGATGCTTTCGGTTTTTATTGCTGCCATTACAGGACTTTTATCTCCGATGTCCACTTATGTAGCTATCCCTGTAGTGGCAGGACTGCTTGCACTCTCTTTCCCTGCCCCGCCTTTGATTGCTTTTTTGGTAACATCCCCTTTGATGAATCCAATTCTATTTCTGATGACTGCTGGAGCAATGGGCCTTGAAATGGCTATCGCCCGAACCGTTACTGCTTTGATTCTTGGGATTACTGCAGGAACCCTGGTACAGATTTTGACCGCCAGAGGTGTAATAAATCTCTGTTCAATAAAATCTCATCTTCCGGACGAGCCAAGCTCGCCATTGCCCCTCTCGACAAAACCGAAAAAGGCAAATGTTCTACTCAGAGAATTGTGGCATCTGTCCAGATTTATTAGCAAGTATTTTATTCTGGGGGTATTTGTAGCAGCTTTAATAAAAACTCTAATCCCGGCAAGTTGGATTGTTGGTATGGTAGGGGTTCAAAATTCCTATTCAGTGCTGGTAGCTGCGGCTGCGGGCGTTCCTTTATATGCCTGCGGCGGTGGTACTATCCCGATTATGAAAGTAATGTTGAGCTTAGGAATGGATAAGGGGGCGGTTTTAGCATTTTTCATATCTGGTCCTGCAACCAAACTCTCCACGATTTTGGTGATGAAGGCTACTTTGGAATCGAAACTGTTGCTTTTCTATCTCATTTTGACCCTCGCTGGTGCCGTAGTTTTTGGTTACTTATACTCCTTGTTGTGAACTCAGATTTGGAAAACACTAAATCAACACCGAAAAAATATTGGTAATCGATCACAAGGTTAAGCGGTAAGTATCAATCCTTCACAAATTCTCCCTTGACAAATCCCTTTTAATCACATATATTTAAAAAGGTTTTTGATAAAAAGGTTTTTGATTTATTTTGTTATGCAAAGAAAACATAAGTGTTTAGCCGAATGGAAAAGTGTTTACTTGTTAAAAAATTAGACGGGATGCACAGGACTCTCAGGATAAAAAACTCTGGTAATTAGCACACTATCAGTTCATCTTGTTAGTTCTGTTAAGGAATAAGTTATAAGATTCTTCCCTGATTTACAGAATTATTTCGACAAGTACAAGAAAACAAAATACTTGTAAAAAAAAAGAAGATTTTGACTAAGAGTGTCTATTTTCGTATGGGGAATTGGCAACGACAATTTGGTTCGCAGCTCCGTGTAGTTGACCTTCTTCAAGAGGGAACTACAAAGCTTCAGGATGGAGGGATTGCCGAGCCGCGTTTAAATGTAGAATGGTTGCTCAGTAATCTTCTGCGCAAGCGGCGTGCGGAATTGTATATAGATGAGCTGGAGAAACCTACGAATTCCGAAGTAGTGACAAAATTCCGGGCGTTGATCGAACGGCGGTTACAGCAGGAACCGTTACAGTATCTCACGGGTGAAACAGAGTTCATGTCGTTACCGTTTAAGGTAACCCCCGCGGTGCTCATCCCGCGGCTTGATACCGAGATTTTAGTGGAACATACATTGCAAGCGATCCCTCCTGAAAAAGCAATTAAGATTTTGGATATTGGTACTGGGTGTGGGAATATTGCAATTAGCCTGGCACACTATCGTCCTCAGGTAGAGATTGTAGCAGTGGATGTAGCACCAGAAGCAATTCGGTTAGCGAAAGAGAATGCAAAGATTAACAAAGTTGAGAAACAGATTCGGTTTTTAGTCGCCGATGTTCTCGGCGAGGATTTCGTAGCGCAGTTCGATAGCAAATTTGATTTTGTAGTTTCTAATCCCCCCTATATCTCGGAAAAGGAATTTTCTACCTTGCCTATCGAAGTGCGACAATTTGAACCAGCAATTGCTTTGCAAGGTGGAGATGATGGTTTGACTTTTCATCGACGAATTGCAATGGTAACATCAGAATTGCTCACTTCTGGGGGACAACTATTTTTGGAAGTGGGGTACAATCAAAGTCAGATGGTGCAGAGAATTCTTAAGAAATCAGGATTCTATTCTATTAGAACATTTCGGGATTTAGCTGGTATCGAACGAGTAGTAACGGGTGTCGTTTCGTAGAAATATTCCCAGTTAGTTCATTACCAGAATTACACCGAAAAATCGTAAAGTGTTAAACTAAAAGCAGGAGGATTTTATGGTAAATCCTAACATCTTTCGAGAGTATGATATTCGGGGTATTGTAGGACAAGATTTAACTGAACAGGTTGCTGAACTTATTGGTAAGGCTTTTGGTACCCTTATGCGTCGCCAAGGTTTAAAGAAGATGTCAGTAGGGCATGATGTGCGTCTTTCCTCGGAGAGCTTGAAAAATGCCATTGTTCGCGGGCTTACTTCCACAGGCTGTGACGTAATAGACATAGGCTTGGTGCCAACTCCTGTGTTCTATTTTTCGATTGTTCATCTTTCCACTGAGGGGGGAATAATGGTCACGGGAAGCCATAACCCAATTGAATACAATGGCTTCAAGATGAATAGAGGCAACGGTTCTGTATATGGTCAGGAGATCCAACAGCTTTATCAACTGATCAAAGCTGGCGATTTTGAGAGTGGTGTTGGAAAGACGCAACAGGCCGAAATTCTGTCTGCTTATTTTCGAATGTTGAAGAGCAAATTTAACTTTGAAAAAAAGTTGAAAATAGTCATAGATGCTGGCAATGGTACAGCGGGATTGTTGGCGCCTCAGTTTTTCCGAGAGATGGGGATGGAAGTGGAATGTCTTTATTGCGAACCAGATGGTCACTTCCCTAACCATCTACCTGACCCGACAGTGATGGAATACATTCAGGATCTTCGACGCAAGGTGAGGGAGTGGAAAGCTGATGTAGGAATCGGTTACGATGGTGATTCTGACCGCATCGGTGCGATTGATAATACTGGTAGGGTGGTTTTCGCCGATAAGTTGCTGACCATTTTTAGCCGCGATCTACTGAGTCGCCAACCAGGCGCCAAAATCATTTTTGATGTGAAGTGCTCCCAAAGTTTACCGGAAGAGATCGAAAAGTATGGCGGAGTGCCACTCATGTGGAAAACTGGCCATGCCTTGATCAAAGCCAAATTAAAAGAGGAGCAGGCACTACTAGCAGGTGAAATGTCCGGACATATCTTCTTCGCCGAAAATTATCACGGCTACGATGATGCAATTTTTGCCTCGGCAAAGCTGGTAGAAATTTTGTCTAAATCTCCAAAGTCTTTTACTGAACTTGTCGATGAAATTCCGAGTTTCTACTCTACTCCCGAAATACGTGTAGAATGTTCGGAGGAGGAAAAGTTTCTGATCGTTAAAGAGATTTCGGAGCATTTCAGGAAACAGTATCGCACCATTGATGTGGACGGCGTTCGGGTACTGTTTGGTGATGGTTGGGGGCTGCTGCGCGCTTCCAATACCCAGCCAGTGTTAGTACTGCGTTTTGAAGCTAAAACAGAAGAACGATTGCACCAAATTATCGATATCTTTTTGGATAAATTACAGCATTATCATTCTGTTCAAATTAACCGTAAAGATTTTACCATTGTAAAAGGGTAGAATGTTGCAATAACAGATTAATTAATTGTGAGCTTGAAAAGAGACCAAATGAAGCAGAGAGAAAAAACATCAACCCGACAAAAGAACTTAGAAAAACAGATTGTAAGTTTTCTGGAACGGAATCCAAATCGAAGATTCAAATCGAAAACGATTGCTCGTAGTCTGGGTATTCCTCAGGCGAGGTATCAGCAATTTCGCAATCTGCTGAGAACACTGGCAACCAATGGGATTATTACCAGGGATGGGCGTAATGCCTATCGATTACGAGGGACCACTACTACGGTGATTGGACGTCTGCGGGTGAAATCACAAGGATATGGTTTTGTAGAACTGGAAGAAGGTGGAGACGAAATATTTGTCAGTCAACGTAATATGCACACTGCTTTTGATGGCGATATTGTGCGAGTAGAATTGTTCGCCAGGCCTTCCAAAGGACGGCTTCAGGAAGGTCGAATAGTAGAGGTGGTTAAACGGCAACGGGAGTACATCGTTGGTACTTTTTGCGAAGGGAAGTATTTTGCCTATGTGGTGCCGGACGGACTGAAGATTCTCTGGGATATCATTATTCCCAATCAATATCGTGGCCGTGCTAAACAAGGCCAAAAGGTAGTGGTCAAAATTGCCAAGTGGGAGGATGTTAAGCTCAATCCTGAAGGCCGGGTAGTAGAAGTGTTGGGCTATCCAGAAGAAGTTGGAGTGGATGTATTGTCGGTAGCTAAATCGTTTGGTCTACCCACTAAATTCCCTCTTCGGGTGCTACAAGAAGCAGAGCCGCTTTGTGCTGGAATTCCCGCGGCGGAGATTACTCGAAGATTAGACCTTCGTCAGCAGCTTTGCTTTACTATTGATCCAGTAGATGCTAAGGATTTTGACGATGCTATTTCTCTACAAGTGTTGGAGAATGGTCATTATCTTTTAGGGGTTCATATTGCGGACGTGAGCTATTATGTGCCAGAAGGCAGTAAAACTGACCATGAGGCGTTGATGCGCGGTACCAGCGTCTATTTGGTAGATCGTGTTATTCCCATGTTGCCTGAAAAACTTTCCAACCAGATTTGCAGTCTTTGGCCCCATAGCGACCGCTTAACCTTCAGTGTTTTGATAGAACTGGATGCCTCTGGTCAGGTGGTAAACTACCAAATTCGTGAATCGGTGATTCGCAGCAAGCGACGATTCACTTATGAGGAAGTTCAACAAATTCTTGATGAGGGCGATGGAGAGTATTTTGAGACCTTGAACGCTATGCGACGTCTGAGTAAGATCCTCTATCGGAATCGGCTGAGACAGGGAAGCCTGGATTTTGAAACTCCTGAGGTCAAAGTTCTATTGAATGAGAAGGGACAACCACTGGGAATTTCCAAACAGGTACGTTTGGAAAGTCATCAGTTGATCGAAGAGTTCATGTTATTGGCCAATCGAGTGGTATCAAAACATATTGCAGTACACCTGGCACAAAATGGCAGACGGCGTCGTAGTAGCCTACCTTTCATTTATCGGATTCACGAGAAACCTGATCAAAAGAAGATAAAAGAATTTGTTCGCCTGATAGAAGCGTTAGGGTATTCTTTAGAGGTAAAAAGAGGTGTACGGGCTCAACACTTACAGCGTTTACTGGAAACTGTTCGGGGACAAGATGAAGAACTTATTATTAATACAGTAATGTTGCGTTCGTTGATGAAGGCACGCTATTCCCCAGAGAATGTTGGACATTTCGGTCTGGCATTCGATTACTATACTCATTTTACTTCACCGATTCGTCGTTACCCCGATTTAGTAGTGCATCGTTTGCTAAAGGAATATCTGCAATACACAGGGGTAAATGGCGGAATGCCACCAGAGCGTCGGGAGTATTGGGAGGAGTTGCTTCCTGAAATTTGCCAAATTGCTAACGAACGCGAAATTGCAGCTATGGAAGCCGAGCGCAAGTCAGTGAAAATTAAACAAGCTGAATACATGCAAACTAAGCTTGGTGAGAGCTATGAAGGAGTAATATCCGGAGTAGTACCATTTGGCATCTTTGTGGAACTAACCGAAAATTTGGTAGAGGGTTTAGTACATGTGAAAGACTTGGAGAATGACTATTTCATTCACGATGAAAAGCACTATGCTTTGGTAGGGCAGCGAAGTGGTAAAGTTTACCGTCTTGGCGATAAGGTACGTGTACAGGTAGTACGTGCAGTTCCCAAAGAAGGTATTGTCGATTTTGTGTTGGCAAAGTAAGTTGAAACGACCGTCACCTCTAAGCGATCACTTCAAAAACAGCTTTTTTAGCGTTCCTCTATTTTCTAATCGAATTGCTTGAGCAAAGTTTCCTCTAATTCCAGCTTTAACTCTCACTAATTTTTTTTCTGTATTATGCCGAAATATTGTGATGTATAAGTAAGCAAAATAAAATAGATGACCTATCTTTGGCTGGAATCTCGCTCATTGATCTCAACAGACAGGAGGTCGGATGTCCACGAAAATTTTCAAACCAATATTTAGTGCGGCCACCATTATTTTACTCACTATTGTTAATGCTCTTTGGGCCGCCGATCCTGTGACGGTAGTGACTTACCCCTTGATGAATCGGCCGGTTATTCGCACTCCCGGTGAGGATTTTACTATCCGCTGCAACGCCGGAGCCTCAATATCAAATTGGGAGGCACAGTTGAAAACACCATACAATACAGTGAGCCTTCCAATCACTTCAGAATACATCGCAGAGACGCAGAGTTGGACTCTTACTGCCACAATTCCCGCTGACACCCCATTTGAGCTTTATGACCTATATGTTACCGCCAGCAACGGCATACAGGACGAGGTGCATCATGCTGTGCGCATCATCCCTGAATATAAAAATGAATTTTATTTCATCCATCTCCCCGATACCCATCTGCCAGCGGTATCCTGGATTGGGTATTACGATGATGAAAATACTGTCCCCGAATTGCGACGTCTCATCAAAGAATTTGAGATCATCAATCCTGAATTTATGTTACAGACTGG
>MZGM01000102.1 GCA_002085035.1 Candidatus Zhuqueibacterota bacterium 4484_219 | reverse complement strand
CAGTAATTCCAGAAAAAGGACAGCCGTACAAATTTAAACTTCCTGGCAATGTTGTTGAAGTCAAGGAGATTGCTTTGTCGGAAAAATTACGAAGCGGCAAACGCAAGCGGCATGTTCAATCGCAGTGGGAGATAATTCGAAATTTTCATAATCAATTGGAGAGAGGAAATGTGGACCAGTTTGAGAGTTTTTGTCGTCAGTTTATTCCACACGAGCCTAGGGCACTGGCTCCGGAAAATCTATTCCGAGATTTTCAAGGGTGGCAGTTGATCACAGAGAAATACAATTTACATCATCCTATTTCCCCATTTGTTCAGTACTACTGGGCCTGGCGTGCAGTACATATTCCCTTGTTTCAAATGCTTCAAGCGCCCATACCACAGGCTGATGTCTACCATGCTGTTTCCACTGGATACGCAGGGTTTCTGGGTGCCATCGCCAAAGTAGTAAACAGGAAACCGTTTCTGCTTACCGAACACGGTATTTATACAAAAGAACGTGAAATAGAAATCAACCAATCCGAGCTCTACGTGGGGTATCAAAAACGAATGTGGAAGAAGAACTTCCGAGGGTTAGCACGGATTGCTTATGCTCATGCAGATTTGATCATTGCACTGTTTCGTCGCAATCAGGAGATTCAAATTCAAATGGGGGCTCCCCCTGAACGCTGTCAGGTGATACCAAATGGTATTCGGGTGCGGGATTTTCAGGATATTAAACCTAAACCACACAAAGGATTTAACGTTGGATTTATTGGTAGAATGGTACCAATCAAAGATGTAAAAAATTTCATTATGGCAGCCAGGATTATTAAAGATGAAATTTCTGCAGCTCATTTTTACCTCATTGGTCCACAGGAAGAACGTGATGATTATTATCAGGAACTTCTCCTCATGGTTGACAATTTGGAGCTGAAAAACGAGATTACTTTTACCGGAGAAGTTGATGTTAAAAAATACTTTCCAATTTTGGACGTGCTTTGTCTCTCCAGCATCAAAGAAGCACAACCGCTTTCGGTTATCGAGGCATTGGTCGCTGGGGTTCCTGTGGTTGCTACTGATGTTGGTGATGTTGCAGATATTTTGCAGAACGATGGTATTGTTGTGTCTCCCAAGAAGCCGGATAAAATGGCTGAGGGCGTAATTCAATTTGCAACTGATCCGAAATTTCGAAAGAGATGTATTCAATGGGGAAGAGCACGCGCCAGGCGAGATTATGATCTGGATAAAATCATACAGCGCTATAGAGAACTCTATCAGCGATACGGCACAAAGGAGGTTGTACAATGGCGGGCGTAGGTTTCGAATTGCAAAAATTGCTCCGGAAAGGTACTCTCTTTTCTACCATCCAGGCTTTTTTATACGGGTCAATTCTGGCTTCAGGTCCCGTCATTTTAACTATCGTAACAGTGGGAATCATCGGTTGGATGAGTTATGGCTTGTTACAAACGGGTGTCTTGCGTTTGTTTACCGTGACAATTGTGTACACGTTTGTCTTCTCTCTTATTCTTACTGGTCCAACCCAACTGTTGTTCACTCGTTTTGTGGCCGATAAACATTTCACCAAAGAATTTGACCATATTTATCCTGGATTTTTAACCTCGGCTGCTCTGGTTTCCATTCTGGCGTTGTCTGTTGCCGTGCCGTTTTACTCGTTCCTTGAAGTGTATATTCCTGTTGGAAATTTGTTTCTTTACAAGCTATTTGGCATTCTCACCTTTCTCGGGGTGTGTTTAATTTGGCAATTAATGGGGTTTATCAGCGCCTCTAAAGAATATCATAAAGTTGTACGAACTTATCTGGGAGGTACCATCCTCAGTATTCTGGTAGCATATCTATTGATTTCCAAAATAACAGTAGCGGGAGCTTTGGCTGGTTTTTGTGCAGGGCAGTGGTTTATTGCAATAGCTCTTTTTCGCATCTCTACAAAGAAACTCGAAAAGAAACATTATTGGCGAAAAGAATATTTTCAATATTTTGTGCGTTACAAACCAATTGCCTTAAATGGTCTAATTTACAATTTGGGATTCTGGGCTGATAAATTACTCTTCTGGGCTCATTTCAAGCAACAGCAGGGAGCATCCCTTTTTTACACCTATAACTACTATGATGTGCCTAACTTTCTTGCCTTTTTGACTATTATTCCCGCCTTAGCCTATTTTCTTATTCTTACTGAGACCAATTTCTACAAAGATTACAGTGGTTTTGTTCACGATGTGTTGCATCAGCCCTTGCTGATAATTCAAAATAAAAAACAAGATATGATTGCTACGTTGAAAGAAGGAATGCGCGGCATGGTGAAATTGCAGAGTATAGTGACCTTGTTGCTCATCATTTTCGCCGAGCCGATCCTAGTTTTTCTAGGCTATCGGGGGGTGTCCATCCGGTTGTTTCGAATTTTGCTCATTGGCGTATTTTTTCACGTCATTAACTTGAATTTAAATATTATTTTTCTTTACTATGAAATGCGCGTGAAGGCATTGTATTTAACTGTGTTATTTGCTGTTACCAACACAATTTTTACCCTGGTCTCCATTCGATTAGGGATTCCTTATTTTGGATTAGGTTTTCTTTGTGCTACCCTGGTTACGTTTGCTGTTTCCTGGCCATTACTGATGTATTCCATCAAACGAATTGATTTTGCAATTTTCGCTTCTCAACCCATCGACGCTGTGGTTCAAACTACCAAAAAACGTTGTTGGTGGAAATTGCGTCGTTTGGCGCGCGGGTTACGAAATCAATGGATTGATACTAACCATATGTATCCGGAATATCACAATTAAGAAAGATTAAAATGTCAAAAGTAATTCGTAAGAATCAGATCTTCATTTTATTGATAGGGATGTTCATAACCATTCCAGAAGTATTTTTGGGCAATGATAGAATTGAAACCGTTAAGGAACTAATGGAATCTGGACAACTCCATTTGGTACGGCAACAGATTGCCAAACTGGCCGAGGGTCAAGAGCTTGCTGAAGAGGATGTACTGGAGTTATGTGATTTACTGGAGGCACAGGATCAAATACCGTTAGCTATTTCGTTTCTGGAAAAACAGTGTCGTTATCATTCTCATTCGACCAAAATCTATGAACGCTTGGCTAACTACTATTTGCAAAACAATCAAGTGCTTAAGGCCGTCGGAGTTTACGAAAAATTAGTGCGGGACAATCCGCAAAAACGAGATTATTGGGTACAGCTTGGGCAACTTTACACCTGGAATGAGCAACAGATGCAGGCAATTAAGGCATATGAAAAGGCAATAAAGTTGGATTCCACAGATGTGCAGACCATGCGGCGATTAAATCAACTTTATTTGTGGAATGGGCGGGAATTGGATGCTTTTTTGCTGCAGCGGAAGATTTTGCGACAAGAACCACAAGATTTGGCACTATGGAAAGAACACGGTATTCAAGCACGTTGGCTGGGTAAGAACATCGAGGCAATAGCTTCATTTAAAAATATTTTGATCCGCGACCCCCAAAATACAGAAGCGCTTTTTCTGCTTGGCGAAACATATTTATGGATGGACAAAACTAAAGAAGCTGAAATTTGTTTCCGTCAGGTACTCAAGATGCAACCTGATCATCTTCAGGCACGTTTTTATTACAGTCAGTTGCGCCAGTGGCAACCGTTCGGCTGGTGGGAAGCACGGAATAATTATCGTTGGATTCTGCAACGTCAACCGAATCATCAGGAGAGTCAAAAATATCTTCGTCTCATCCGTAAGAATTACGGCCCGTTGCTGAAAAGCACGGCTTATTACATTCATGATTCAAACGAGTTGAAGAAAACTCAGATTATGCTAAAATATCAGCGTTATCTCTCGGCAAGATGGCTGATGTGTGCAGAAAGTTTTTACAGACGTTTGGAGGAACAAAAATCTAATGGACATTTCATCTCTTTTGGTGAGGGAGCAAGGCTTGGTGCAAAATTGCACCTCACACAACGAACACGTTTTTTTGTCTGGGGAGGCTTTGTTGGTTTCAATCAAGCGGAGAATTTTGCACTGGTGGAGTTTCAATGGCAACAGACTTTGTCCAACAGTCAAAGCTGGCCGGGAGAGCTCTATTCTACCTTGTCACTGAACTACGACCAGATTTTAGACGGTGTTCTCGCAATCAAAAGGAAACTTACAGCAAAGCGCATCCAGCAAAGTTTCTATTGGGAGCCTTCTTCCCCAATTCGTATTGGCAGCGACCTACAGTACAGCTGGTATTCTGATGATAATCGAAAAACGCAATTGTATCTTTCTGGAGAATATCGCTTTTATTCCGGTTTCCCGTCACTTTTTCTGAAGTTGCTATTTGCTTACGAAGACATGACTTTGATTTACCCCGACGCTGTGCCCTATTGGACACCTGATAATTTCTGGACTCGCTCCATCGGCCTGGATGCACTTTTGCCAGTTGGAAATAAGGTTTCTCTGCGCGGCGGTTTTGCGTTAACCCAACAATCTGGTAATGAACTGGCAAGTAACTGGAAGGCTGAAGTGAACTGGCATCCCAATGATTTCTCACACATTTATCTTAATTATCAAGATTTCGGGTCACGCTATTATTCGTATCGCAACTTCCAGGGTGGATTTTCCTATCGGTGGTGATAAGAAAGTAGAAAAAAGAAAGCTAAAATGACTAAAGTTTGTTTTCCCACCTGCCCAGCTAAGGGAGCGGGGCCAGAGGGCAAGGAAGTGCCTAAACTATTCTTCGCGGATAGTTAAGAGGAATGATTCTCAGACAGGTTTTCTTCTACCTTTTGCAAGATTTTTTCCACCAGTTGTTCAATCAGATTTGGTAGCGATTCTTTGTCTCCCCTGCCAATAACCTCTACATTGCAGGTAGTAACTGGCAGAAGAAACTTGGGTACAGTTGCCGATGAGATAGCCTCTGCCATTTTGGGGGTTAACTCGCCGAGCATAGAGTTAGCGATAATGATGCCCAATGGTCCAGTGATTACATCCACCCGGTAGACGTTCCACACTATTGCATTCTCTCCTGAAACTCCGCTATCTGCACCAGCTTTCATCATTTTAGCGGTGGCAATGGCGTTGGTCCCTAAGGCGATAATTTGCGCCCCTTGGGGAAGTCGAGGCTTCAGTTTTTCAATGATGCTACAGCCTAAACCGCCACCTTGTCCGTCTATCACTGCAATTTTCATCATTTATACCCTTAGTTTGTGGTAATAAATTTAGCGATTGAGGAGGTCAATGTCAATAAGAAATTCTGGTTTGGGGAGCGTTTATTTTTGTTGCGTATATGAATAAAATTTATTATTTTTATACAAAACAAAATCGAAGAGGGGGTATTACGTGACATTGTAGAGACGTCCTGTGGGGACGTCTCTACCGCGGCCACGAATATGAATACAAATATCCCCAACAGGTTGAAACCAAATTTTGTCGGTTCGATCATAGGTCAATTCGAATCGATTTGTACGAAACGGATTCGGGCGGCGTTTAATAATACGTCGGGACTTACAGCCATAACATTGTGCGTTACGACTGTAGCCCAACTTTTCACGCTATAATGGAGCCCCTTCAGGCCTGACCCATTGTATAGACATAGGTTGTTTAAGAGAAAAAATGAACATCTCTTCTGGAGAAAGACATGAATTATGTAGAGGTTT
>MZGM01000101.1 GCA_002085035.1 Candidatus Zhuqueibacterota bacterium 4484_219 | reverse complement strand
TATTGCTGCTGTGTTGCACGGCGTACCACGGGCTACATTTGACCTGGATATTCTGATCGAGGCTACACCTGATAATGCACAGCGATTCTTGATGAGCTTTTAGAGGCGAAACTGGATACTGCTTCGCTCATTTCAGCCGATGAATCACTTGCCAACGAAATCACTGTCTTCAGTGATCGAGTTCGTATTGATGTACAAACTGTCACACCAGGTTTGCACTTTGAGGATGCTTGGCGAAATCGGGAAGTGATGGAATACCGAAACCAGAAGTTCTATGTTGCCGCACGGAATGATTTGATTGCCTCAAAACGTGCGGTTGGTCGTAAGATTGATTTAGAAGATGTACGGTTGTTAGAACTAAGCAACAAACAAAAATCCTAACTGTTTAATAGTAGAAGATTTTGATCACAGAAGTAGGAAACGAGAATAGTTCATGGAAACGCGGGTTCGCTTTGCCCCCAGTCCCACTGGCTACCTCCATGTGGGGAATGCTCGTACTGCTATTTTAAATTGGCTTTTCGCCAGACATACTAATGGCAAGTTCATACTGCGCATCGAAGATACTGATGTAGAACGCTCCTCCCGCCAGCTCGAGGAGGCTATTTACGAAGATTTGCGGTGGTTGGGTTTAGATTGGGACGAGGGGCCAGATAAAGGTGGTGAGTATGGGCCATATCGGCAGTCGGAGCGACTGTCAATTTATCAAGATTATGCGCAGAGATTATTGGCTGAGGGCAAAGCCTATCTTTGTTATTGCAAACCCAAAACGAGGAAGGATGAAAGACAAGACGTCGAAAAAGCCCATTGTAATTGCTACCTACTTACTGAAGCAGAGAAACGACAAAAAGAGGCAAGTGGTATTAAGCCAGTAGTACGGTTTCGAGTTCCGAAAGAAGAGATTCGTTTTGACGATATCGTCTGGGGAGAGGTAGTTTTTTCTGGCGAGAACATTAGCGATTTTGTATTATTGCGTTCCGATGGTGTAGCTACCTATAATTATGCTGTGGTGATTGATGATGCCTTGATGCGCATTACTCACGTTATTCGGGGCGAAGACCACATTTCCAATACTCCCAAGCAGCTTTTGTTGTACAAAGCTTTGGGATTTTCCCTGCCCCAGTTTGCTCATATTCCCATGATTCTGGGGTTTGATCACACCCGCTTGTCAAAGCGACATGGCGCAACTTCGGTGCGTAGCTATCGTGAAAAGGGGTATTTGCCCGAAGCAATGGTCAATTTCCTGAGCCTGTTGAGCTGGTCATCAGAATCTGGCGATGAATTATTGTCAGTAGAACGCTTAATCGCTGAATTCGATTTTTCACGTATTTCCAAATCGGCAGCAGTATTCAATCCCGAAAAACTTAATTGGATGAATGGATGGTACATTCGTCACACTAACTTGGATCGTCTGGTACGGCTTGCGTTGCCGCATTTAAAGAAAGCTGGTTACGATGTCAGTAATCTGGATTTTGTCACCAGAGTAATTTCAGTTGTTCAAGAAAAGTTGGAATTTCTGGAACAAGTACCAGAAATGACCAGTATGTTTTTTCAAGATTCTGTGGTCTATTCATCTGAGGCGAGGGAGTGGCTTGCTAAGGAGTCGTCACGAAAAGTTTTTCAAGCATTTCTCCAGGAGCTTAAGCAGGTGCAGAAAATCACCCCGGAGAAGTTTCGAGAGATTATGAAAAGCGTTCAGAAATCCACCGGAATTAGGGGCAAAGAGTTGTGGATGCCTATTAGGGTAGCATTAACGGGGCGGCCCCATGGGCCAGAGTTGCCTGTGGTTGCCGAGCTTTTAGGATACGATAAATGTTGCAAGTTTGTTCAAAAGGCGTTGTCTGAAACTTGAACAGGAGAGTCTATGGGCATTAAAATCTACAATACTTTTACCAGCCAGAAAGAAGATTTTATTCCATTAGAACCAGACAGAGTGGGATTTTACTTATGTGGTCCTACGGTTTATGATTATTTTCACCTTGGTAATGCTCGTCCGTTCATTGTCTTTGACGTTTATCGACGGTTTCTGATCTATCGCGGCTTTCAGGTGAAGTATGTGATGAATGTGACTGATGTAGATGACAAAATTATCAATCGGGCTCAAAAGGAGGGGGTGTCTGTAGCGGAAATTGCTGCTCGATACACGCAGGCTTTTTTCGAGGATATGGAGAAATTAGGCATTCACCGTGCTGATGTGCATCCCAAGGCTACCGAACACATTCCCGAGATGATTGAATTGATTCAAAAACTACTGGAAAAAGGATATGCCTATAAAATTGGTGGTGATGTTTACTTTCAGGTAGAAAAATTCAGAAAGTATGGTCGACTTTCGGGTAAGAATCTTGAGGAATTAAAAGCAGGGGCAAGGGTTGAAGTAGATGAACGCAAACGCAATCCCTTGGATTTTGCCTTGTGGAAAGCGGCCAAAGCTGGCGAACCCTGCTGGGAAAGTCCTTGGGGAAAAGGACGCCCAGGTTGGCATATTGAATGCTCAGCCATGTCTATGAAATACTTGGGAGAGACTTTCGATATCCATGCCGGTGGAGAGGATTTGATTTTCCCGCACCATGAGAATGAAATTGCTCAGAGTTGCGCTGCCACCTCAAAAAAATTTGCCCGTTACTGGATGCACAACGGGTTTTTGAATATTCAGGGCGAGAAGATGTCAAAATCATTGGGGAACTTTTTGATTGCCCGTGAGGTAGTAAAACGTCACCGTCCCGAAGTTATCCGATTATTCTTTTTGCAAAAACATTATCGTAGTCCAATCAATTACACCGAAGAAATCTTACGACAGACAGCTAATGCGCTTGATCGTTTGCAAAACACGCTGCAAAATATTGAGTATTACCTTAAAGATTCACCCCAGGGGACAGATGTTGCCCATGATCAGATTCAACAAGGTAGCGAATTTTCTCGTCTTGTGCAGTACAGCAAACGAGAATTTATTAAAGCTATGGAAGATGATTTCAATTCAGCGGCTGCTATTGGCAAGATCTTTGAAATGGCCAAGGAAGCGAATCGAATCATGGAAAAAGGTGAGCTCTCTAAAGTTGATCAATTTGCTCTTGCTGATTTTCGGAGGATGCTGTTGGAATATGATCAATTTCTTGGTATTCTTCCGGGTAAGGATGGGCTAAAGAAAGGAGAAGGGGACGAGGATGCTTTGGTAGCGTTATTGGTGCAGGTACGTGAGGAACTACGCAAAAAGAAAGAGTGGAGTTTAGCTGATAGAATTCGGAATAAATTGAAGGAATTAGGGTACATTATTGAGGATCGTAGAGAAGGGAGTGTGTGGTACAAGGTTTAATTGGGAGAAAAAGTTCAAAATTTAAAAATTAGGTATTGACATTGAGAAAAAAAATATTATATTATTAGTTTGCGTTTCTATGCCAGTGATTTAGGCAGGTTGCAAGAGGCTGGCGTAGCTCAATGGTAGAGCAGCTGATTTGTAATCAGCAGGTTGGGGGTTCAACTCCCTTCGCCAGCTCCATTTATTCCTATTGGTAGAGTGGGAACTTTAGTCTGTTTTGGAAATTAAAGAAAAGATTGGAGAGGTTCCCGAGCGGTCAAAGGGAGCAGACTGTAAATCTGCCGGCGTAGCCTTCGGAGGTTCGAATCCTCCCCTCTCCACAATTTAGGGACTGCGGGAGTAACTCAGTTGGTAGAGTCACAGCCTTCCAAGCTGTTGGTCGCGGGTTCGAGTCCCGTCTCCCGCTCCAGGATTTTTAAAATTCGAATATTCTGTAATGCTTTTAGGAATTGAAGGGTGCCCATGTAGCTCAGCAGGTAGAGCACATCCTTGGTAAGGATGAGGTCACCGGTTCGATCCCGGTCGTGGGCTCAGCAGTAGTTGAGGGCCTGGCGCGCAACTAATAGAACATCAGCAAATAGGTTGATAGGAAACGATGAGAGACATTATTACTCTTGAATGTAGCGAGTGTAAAGCACGCAACTACACAATGACTAAGAATAAAAGGAAGCATTCGGGTCGTGTAGAATACAAGAAATATTGCAGGCGCTGTAACAAGCACACAATTCACAAAGAAACGCGATAAGAGGGCAGGCCTGTATTTAGATAATAAAATCTGGAAGGATTGCCTGCTTCAGAGAGGGTTGAAACAGGTGAGTAGCTCAATTGGGTAGAGCACCGGACTCCAAATCCGGCGGTTGCGGGTTCAAGTCCTGCCTCACCTGCGGATTTTTATTAGCGGGCAAGCAAATGAGGGTGGTGGGATGGGCTTTCCCAGGCCTGCCATTTTTTTTGACTTTTCATATTCAAGAGTGATGAATTATGTTTCAGAAAGCAAAAAATTTTTTAAAAGAAGTTCGAGTAGAAATGTCGCGCGTCAATTGGCCCTCACGTGAAGAGTTGCGTAGTTCAACTGCGGTGGTAATTATGGTAACCTTAGCCTTTGCAGTTTTTATCTTTTTCGTGGATAATATATTCAAACATCTGTTTAATCTTCTTTATTGAGTTGCTATGACGCAGAAAAACGACGTAGAAAAAAAATGGTATGTTGTGCATGTCCTTTCTGGCCATGAGAATAAAGTTAAAACATATCTTGAGAGCGAGATAAAAAATAGTGAATTTGCGAATGATTTTGGTCAGGTGTTGGTTCCCTCTGAAGAAGTGATTGAAATGAAGGAGGGGAAAAGACGAGTAAAAAGTAGAGTTTTTTTCCCAGGTTACATTTTGGTTGAAATGAATATGACCAAGGAGCTCCAACGGTTAATTCGCAATATTCCAGGTGTCAGCGGGTTTCTTGGTTCTAAAGATAATCCTCAACCGCTTCGAGATGAGGAGGTCAAACGCATTTTAGGGCGTGTCGAAGCAAGCAAAGAACGTAAATCGTTAGCGGTACCATTTAAAGTGGGTGATCCAATTCGAGTAATCGATGGCCCCTTTACTGATTTTACTGGTTTTGTTGAAGAGGTTAATGAGGAGAAAAACAAACTCAAGGTAATGGTAAGCATTTTTGGACGAGCCACTCCATTAGAATTGGATTTTCTGCAGGTTGAGCTGGAAAAATAGTTTGGGTACTTATTGTAAATCTTGAAGGGTACAAGTATGGCGAAAAAGGTTATTGCGACTATCAAATTACAAATACCAGGTGGAAATGCCACACCTTCACCACCGGTTGGGCCAGCATTAGGTCAGCATGGTCTGAATATTATGGAATTTTGTAAAGCGTTTAATGCTAAGACACAGGATAAACAAGGTTTAATTATTCCTGTGGTAATTACTGTCTACGCGGACCGATCGTTTACTTTTGTTACCAAAACGCCGTTAGTATCTGTATTATTGATGAAGGCGGCAGGTATCGAGAAAGGTTCTAGCGAACCCAATAAAAATAAAGTAGCTAAACTTACCAGGGCTCAGATCGAAGAGATTGCCAAAATAAAAATGCCTGATCTAAATGCCACAACAGATGAATTGGTCAGGTGGTTAGATTACGAGGATAGAGTTATGAAACGGAGTAAACGTTACAGAGCTTTAGCAGAAAAGATAGACAGAACTAAGGAGTATTCGTTAGAAGAAGCTATCCGATTGGCAAAACAGATAGCTAATGCCAAATTTGATGAATCGATCGAGTTGGCAGTGCGGTTAGGTGTAGATCCCCGTAAGGCTGATCAGATGGTGCGGGGTACGGTAACATTACCCCATGGCATTGGTAAGAGAGTTCGGGTATTAGTGTTGACTAAAGGTTCCAAAGCAGCTGAAGCAGAAGCTGCTGGTGCCGACTATGTGGGCTTTGAAGAGTACATTGAGAAGATTAAAGCAGGGTGGAGTGATGTGGATGT